>JARRRJ010000255.1:0-4283 GCA_037380865.1 Sedimentisphaerales bacterium | reverse complement strand
GTTGAACAACTTTAGGCACTTTAGATCGCTTTAATTTACTCTAGCTCATTTTTTATACGAGTCCGTTCTTAAGCATGTAATAAATTTCGTTGATACGGACTTCTTTTTTGAATTCTGAAATGGTCGTCTTGTTGTCTATTGTCAGATATTCGATGTCAGCCATTTCAGCAAAATCTTCCATATGCTCAGTGGTAAGTGCCATGCTGAAACCTGTATGGTGGGCGCCACCGCCAAGAATCCATGCGGCCGCGGCTGTCTTAAGGTCCGGCTCCGGCTGCCAGACGACTCTTGCGACAGGCAGCTTTGGCAGTTCGGCTTCAGGCTTGACTACTTTACAGGGATTGATGAGCATTCTGAAACGATTGCCCATATCCATTACAGAGACGTTGATACCGTTGCCCTGGGGAACGTTGAAGACTAATCTTGGCGGGTCTGCTTTTCCGCCGATTCCGAGAGGATGTACCTCGAGAGCAGGTTTGCCGCTCGCAATCGTAGGACATACCTCAAGCATGTGTGCTCCGAGCACTTTCATTCCCTTGGGATCAAGGTGATAGGTGTAATCTTCCATGAATGATGTTCCGCCTTTCATGCCGGCCGCCATGACTTTCATCGCACGTACCAGTGCAGAAGTCTTCCAGTCACCCTCGGCACCGAAACCGTACCCGTCAGCCATAAGGCGCTGCACCGGAAGACCAGGCAATTGAACCAGGCCGTGCAAATCCTCGAAAGTTGTCGTAAAGGCCTTGAAGCCGCCTTTTTCGAGGAAGGTTCTCATGCCTACCTCGATTTTTGCGGATTCGCGAACGCCGGCTAATTGTTCATCCGAGAGACTTACCTTATAATGTTTTTTGTATTCAGCCATCATGCCATCAATTTGCGAGGCGGAAGCTTTTTCAATAGCAGCAACAAGGTCACCTACTCCATAGCCGTTGACTGAATAACCGAATTTTTTCTGAGCTTCGACTTTGTCACCTTCGGTAACCGCTACTTCGCGCATGTTGTCTCCGAAACGTGCTACTTTCATACCCTGCCAATCATTCCATGCACACGCGGCACGCATCCAGATGTCGAGCTTCTTAAGGACTTCGTCATCTTTCCAGTGCCCGACAATAACCTTCCTGTTTTTTCGCATCCTGCTGCAGATAAATCCAAACTCACGGCCTCCGTGAGCAGATTGGTTCAGGTTCATGAAGTCCATATCGATGGTCTTCCATGGAATATCCTGGTTGAACTGGGTGTGCAGATGGACAAACGGTTTCTTCAGCGTACTAAGTCCTGCAATCCACATCTTGGCGGGACTGAAAGTGTGCATCCATGTAATTAAGCCGACGCATTTTGCCGAAGTATTGGCTTTTACACAAATATCAGTAATCTTGTCCGGCGTGGTTACAACCGGCTTAAATATAATCTGGCAGGGAATTTTAGCTGAGTCATTCAGATATTGCGCTATCTTTTTCGAGTCCTCATCAACCTGTTTCAGCGTTTCTTTTCCATATAAGTGCTGGCTGCCTGTAACAAACCACACTTCGAAGTCTTTAAGTTCTATCATCTCTGTTCTCCTTTTTATTGTTGTCCGTAATATGCGTTTTTTCCGTGCTTGCGGAAATAATGTTTATCAAGAAGCACTCTGCTTATATCTTTCATATCCTGATTCAACGTAACGGTTCCGAGTGCCATCGCGGCTACCTGTTCGAGCACGGCAGCGTTTTCGACTGCTTTTTCAGGTGTTGCGCCCCATGTGAACGGGCCATGATTGGCGACCAATACAGCCGGCATTTCCATTGGGTCTATTCCGTTAAAGCGCCTCACGATTACTTTGCCGGTATTTAACTCATAGTCACCTCGTATTTCGTCATATGTCATCACTTCAGTGACTGGTACCTCGCCGTTAAAATGGTCGGCGTGGGTTGTGCCAAAACAAGGAATTCCCCGACAGGCCTGCGCCCACATTGTTGCGTTAGTCGAATGCGTATGACATATTCCGCCGAGAGATTTGAAATTTCTGTAAAGCTCAAGATGCGTAGGTGTATCGGAAGAAGGATTCAACCGACTGCCTTCAAGGATATTGCCTTCTAGGTCAAGCAATACTATGTCATCAGGTACAAGTTTATCATAGGGGACTCCCGACGGTTTTATTGCGACAATATTAGTATCCCGGTCAATTCCACTTACGTTTCCCCAGGTAAAAATTACCAGCTTTTGAGTCTGCAGTTCGATATTGGCCTTACAAACGGATTCTTTTAATTGCTCGTACATTGCTGAACTTTCTATGCGACTGCCTGGTCTTTAATTTTGAGCAGGTCCTTCATAACGTTTGCCATCTTGCCTGAAAAGCTTTCCAGGCCGAACGCGTCATGCAGCTGTTTATAAAGAATATAAAGTTTCTTATAAACCTCGTGATTCTTTTCAATCGGCTTATAAGTGACGTCTTTTATGCCGCACATAGCCGCCTGGGCCGCATCATAATCAGGATGCGCCCCTCCGACGACAGCCGCCGCGACGGCTGAGCCTAATGCGCATGTCTGCGCCGATCGCGAGACTTTCATCTCCCGTCCGGTGACATCCGCATAGATTTGCATGAGCATAGCGTTCTTTTCAGCGATGCCGCCGCAATTGACTACTTCGCTGATTTTTACGCCATATTCTTCGAATCGGTTAATTATGGCCAATGCACCGAACGCTGTAGCTTCGACAAGAGTGCGATAAATTTCTTCGGGTCGAGTATGAAGCGTCTGGCCTAAGAGCAGACCTGTAAGTCTCTGATCCACGAGAATCGTTCGGTTTCCATTGTTCCAGTCGAGAGCTAATAAACCTGATTGTCCCGGTTTAAGTTTAGCTGCCTTTTCTGTAAGTGTCTCATGCGAGCCGGCTTCTTTGCCTCCTGGCTGGATGTAATTTACGAACCAGTTGAAGATATCGCCTACAGCCGTCTGGCCGGCTTCAAGACCATAGCAATCAGGTAAAATCGAGCCTTCGACGATGCCGCAAATACCCGGGATGTCAGGAAGCTTCGTACTACCCGGAGCTACAACCATATCACACGTGCTGGTCCCTATGATCTTAACAAGCACGCCCGGCTTAATTCCGGAACCCACTGCACCAAGATGTGCGTCGAATGCGCCCATTGCGACGGGTATGCCGGGAGTGAGGCCGAGTTTGTCGGCCCACTCTTCTGTTAGTTTGCCTGCGGCGAGATCGATTGCGAATGTCTCATTTCCCAGAGTCTTGCGCAATTGGCCAAGCTTGGGATCGAGTTTCGCCAAAAAAGCCGCATCGGGGTAGCCGCCCCAGGCGTCGTTAAACATTGCTTTATGTCCGGCGGCACAGCGGCAGCGTTTGAGCTTATCGGGATGGTCTGTACCTGTGAGAATTGCCGGAATCCAATCTGCATGCTCAATCCACGTGTAAGCCGCGTCATAGACTTCCGGTGCAGTTCTTAAGCAATGCAGAATTTTGCTGAAAAACCATTCCGAAGAATAGGTTCCACCGCACTTGGCAAGATATTCAGGATGCTCTTTCTTTGCCAGCTCGGTAATTTCCGCCGCTTCTGCATGACCTGTATGATCTTTCCAGAGCCAGGCGTGAGCATTCGGGTTGTTCTTGAATGCGTCAAGCATCGCCAGCGGCGTTCCGTCTTTATTTATCGGCAAAGGTGTCGAGCCAGTCGTATCTACACCAATTCCGACGATATCTTTCGGATTGAAATCTGGCTCGGCTTTTTTTGCCTCGGCAATAGCTCCAGCTACAGTGACTTCGATTCCTTTGAGGTAATCAGCAGGATTCTGGCGAGCGACATTGTGATCACTCGCATCGAGAATAATCCCTGCTTCACCTGTTTCATATTCATAAATGCACGTGCCCAGCTCTCGACCATTCGATGTATCGACAATAAGGCAACGTACTGAATTAGTTCCATAATCCAGACCAATAGTAAATGTCATTTACTTAACCTCACTCTCTGCAAATTAAAGTTGACAATTGAAAAACAATGACACTTAATGCGATTAACCACGGAAATACAAATACGCCGCAATAATAGCAGCCATAACAGCACAGGAAGCAATTACGTCCCATTTGTTCCAGGACAATCTCGATTCTTTGCGATCTTCATCCGTAAGCGTTCCGTAAGTCAAACCCTGGATCTTTTCGTATGTCGGTTCATTCTTTATATGGCTGACAACTACCAATATGCAGAAGGATCATTCTTCTGGATCATCAATAACCTGTACTTCCAGTATTACAGCCTTGTGATCTTCCTTGTGTGTATAGGAGTCATGGTAGTT
>JARRRJ010000254.1:0-5344 GCA_037380865.1 Sedimentisphaerales bacterium | reverse complement strand
TTTTTCAAATCTTCTTCAATTGCGTCGAGATAGGTGCTTGAGGCGACAATCAATGAGGAACCTTCTGGATTCTTTTCAATCACCCGAACATATTACCTCCAGTGTGAGGAATAAATATTCCATGATTTCCGCTTATAGTAAAACCATCAATTACACTTTCAACCTGATTCTTAATTATAAGATAGCTGTTATCCCTGCGTGTCGGTTCGGAGCGCAATTCGTTCGGGTCGTTCACATCTACGTCGTTGCCGTCTAAATCGGCGCTTAGGATCGTTTTGTATTTTTCATAATCCCGTTTGTCAGGATCGGTCTCCAAGATACCTGCATACCCTCCCGAAAGAGTAATGTTATTTCTCAATTCAAAGTACGCCCATATATCCCCAGTTGTATATCCGACGCCGAGGTCGGGTTGGTAGACTCCCTGAGCTACGCGGATTTCAAAAGGTTCTTTTGCAGAATTCGCTTCAGCAAGAGCATCCTGGAGGTATTTGTAGGCATTTTGCCAAGATGAGCCGTTATTAGCTCCGGATGCGTCATCATCTACATAGATAATTTTGGCGTCTGCTTGTGTGCATAATAGAATGACTAAAATGCACACTAAAAGAAGTGTTCGAGTTTTCATTTTCCAATCCCTTTTTATAATAATGATTAATTATAATGCCATCGCAGACCACGTGCCTGCAAACTTGTGAGCAAAAAATAATCTCTGAACTTTTTAAGGCGGGATTGGTATGAAAATAAAGCTTAAAACGAATTATGACAATAACGACTAAAATTATAATATAAATTTATGACCGCCTTATTTATAATTATGATAGCACTGAATAGGCATCGTGTAAAGAAAAAATAGAATATTTGAAGTGGTCGCCTTTTACTGTCAGGCGAGGACGAAAACACGGAAAACTTTGCGTCTTTGCGCCTTGGCGGGAAAATAAAAAATCAGTGCAAATCCGCGTTAATCAGTGGTTAAATATCTGGTTGTGCCTATGATGCTGAGTTGGTTTGGGTATCGCAAGAATGGATTCCCGCCTGCGCGGGAATGACATGTTGTGCGACTGGAATGACATAACGTTATATGACAGAAACAGAAGACAAATTGAATAAGATTCGAGAGAAGATAAAAGAGTTTCCGACCGGGCCGGGGCTTTATTTTATGAAGGATTCCGCGGACAGGGTGCTTTATATAGGTAAGGCCAAAAACCTGCGCTCGCGGGCGGGTAGCTATTTTCAGCCCAGCAGTGACCTTATAGCTTCGCGCGGGCCGCTCATTGCCGAGATGATAACGAAGGTCGAGACTGTGGATTTTCTCGAGACTGCCAACGAAGTCGATGCGCTGCTCCAGGAAGCACGTCTGATAAAGGACATTCGGCCTACGTATAATTCGGCACTGATCGATGACAAGACTTTTCCTTATCTTGAAATTACGACAGGCGATGATTTTCCGGGTGTTTATATTACTCGCAAGCCGAAAGAGAAAGGTGTCAGGCTGTTCGGGCCTTTTACCGGCGCGAAGGATTTGCGCGCGGTGCTGGTTGTGTTGCAGAAAATTTTCAAGTTCCGAACGTGCGGCCTCGATATAAAAGAGGATGACCCGAAGCGTAGGTTTTTCCGGCCCTGCATTTTGTACAGTATAAAGCAGTGCACCGCGCCGTGCGGCGCGAGGATAGACAGGCCGCAGTATAAAAAGATTATCAGTGACCTCATAAAGTTTCTGAAGTCCAAACGCTCGGTTGTATTGCGGCAGTTGAAAAAGCAGATGGAAGAGGCATCAGCCGCGTTCGAATACGAAAAGGCAGCGATGTTTCGCGACAGGATTCGATTGATTGAAAAGCTCGACGAGAGAGGAATCCCGAGCGAGCATGTTCAGCCTGAAGTTTTCGCGGCCGACCCGGCTGAAGCGCTTACTAAACTGCGTGACATTCTCGGGGTCGCTCAGCCTGTGCGCATTATCGAGGGAATTGACATTGCGAACATTTCCGGCCACGAGTCTGTCGGCTCGCTTGTGAAATTCATCGACGGCAGGCCTTTCAAGAGCGGCTATCGAAGGTTCAAAATCAAATCCGTAAAAGGCATCAACGATTACGCAAGTATCGAAGAAATCGTCAGGCGAAGATACAAGTACGCTATGAAAGGCGAAGAGCTCTGGCCAGACCTTATTTTAATCGACGGAGGCCTGGGACATTTGCACGCGGCACAAAAGGCGCTCGATGAAATGAACGCTCCGCCTGTAAAGGTCGCGTCAATCGCGAAAAGAGAAGAAGACATTTATCTGCAAAAGAGCAGCCAGCCGTTGAAGCTGGCTGCCAATTCCCCTGCTCGCAAGCTGTTACAATATGTCCGCGATGAGGCGCATCGTTTCGCGCAACATTATCATCACATCCTGCGAAATAAAAAAATGCTGAATGAAGATTAGTATTCCATGACTTTCTAAAACGGACCGATCCACATTACATATCCGACAAACTCGATGTCAGACAAAGCAAGTGGGTCGGGCGGCAGCCTCATCCTGAATGTTCTTTCAAGATAAGGATAACCAAGGTTTTAAATATCCATCCACCGGCAACTCCTGAAGCTGCCGCCCTGGCGCAATGTTACATTTATATATTGTTTTGCTGCTGCAGTTGCCGCTGTTGCTGCTCCTGCTCCTGCTGTCTCTGGTTAAGTTGATCCATCATCTGCTGCTGACGCTTCTGCAATTCTTCAAACTGCTGCTGCATCTGGTTCATCCGATCCTGCATTCCCTGGTAGAAAGAATCAGGAAAAGTATTGGGCGTTCTTAACTGCGGCACGCGCTGCTGGCGCAAACGAGGTGACGGCCCGGGTGCAGGTGTCGGCATGGGTTGCGGCATAATAAAGTTGTCACCGAACTGGTCAGGCCATGTCGGGACGGAAAAAGCTCTGTTCCTCGAGCGCTTCTGTTTTGCATCTGCGATAGCGTTCTTCGCGGCTTCCTGGTATTTCTGCGGAATCTTGTCCAGCTCGCCGATCGTCGTCTTGTACTCGTCGTTGTCAACATTATTCGTTATCATCGATGCATTGTCGTTGGGATCGCCTTCGATTGTCACCGAGTACTGCTGTCCGTTCGAGTTATACTGGAAGGAATAAATTTCATTGAAGAATGAGTTTATATTCGACCTGACGTCACCGGGAATCTGGTTTTCGAACATTTGAATCCAGCCCTGGTTTCCCGGCGCGAAGCGAAACACTCTTCCCGGCTGAAAATACTGCTCGACCTGCGGCTCTTCCGCATATTCCCAGCCTGAAGAGGCGCTTTCGGCTTTGGTCTTTAGCGTTACAGTCTTGCGCTGGCCCAGGTGTATTATCTGAAGTGAGATTTCCGCACCGACGCCCGCCTTTTGCACTGCATCTATCAGAGCCTGCCTGTCGTATAAATCCTTGCCGTCGAAACCGATTACAATGTCATCACGCTCCAGACCAGCTTCCTCTGCGGCGCTTCCTTTCATAACGTTTTCGATGCGAATTCCCTGTCCGGGCTGCAATTGCAAATGCTTAACAAGAAGCTCAGGCAAAGGCGCGGCATCCAGGGCTATCCCGATAACAGGACGAGTGTCACTCGGCTGCGGCTCGGCACTAAAAGCCATGCCTGTTATGAATAACAATGTTGTTACCATTACTATGATGTGTTTGATTTTCATATTGTTTTTTTCCTTTCAATTGGATATTTTAGCGCAGCGCGAGCGGGATGCTCATACCGCGTGTTATAATCCCTGCTCGTAAGATGCAGGTCTCACAAAATTTTCACGAAGTCCTTCGACGAGCCACTGGTTTCCCTGCTGGTCTGTAAAGTTGTACCAATCAACGTTTCGTGCAGGCTGGTCCGAAGGCTGAGGCTGAGGCTCGCCGAGAAGCATGTTTGCATCTATTTTTTTAACGAACTTCGGAGTCTCAGGCGGCGCCTGCTCATTACTGGTATGTGACATCAAGGGCAGAACAAAATGCAGAGCAAGTCCCAGAATCAGTCCGGCTGCCGCTCCCGCTGCAAAACGCATCCAGCCGCTAAGCTTTATAATATGATGACGAGTATGTTTTGACTGACGCAATGCGCTTGCGAAAATCTCTTCAGGCGATTTGCCTTTTTCAGAAAGCTCGCAGGCCAGAACTTCACTGCTTCGCTGATGCAGGCTCTTAAACTGCTCCAGCAAATCAGCGGCCTGCGGATTCCTGTAAAGCTCCGCTTCGAGCAAACGTTCGTTTTTTTGAAATCTGTGTTCGGCGAAGCCGACCGTGTTAATCAGTGTCTAATATTTTCCGTCTTAATCCGTGTCTAAATTTCCTGTGTTAATCCGTGTCTTCATCAGTTTGTCATAAATCATTTTTCTCGCTCGCACGAGCCTGATTTGCACAGTCGTTACAGGCACATCGAGTATCTCGGCGATTTGATTGTACGTCAAATCGCCCGAATGCTGCATGACGAAAACTTCCCTGTACTTATCCGGCAGCGATTGTATCGCGTTTAAGATTTGGCTGTATTGCTCCTGTTCGGATATGTTTTCAAAGAGCCTGTTCTTCTCATCGGGCTTCGACTCGGCAATTTGTTCGTCAAGCTGCGCAGGTCTGCCCGCTCTCTGCTGCCTGTTTCGCATCGCCTGCCTTCGGGCAAGCACAGCCAGCCACGGCCTGAAACGCTCCGGCTCGCGAAGCGACTCGATTTTACTGATGACTCGAACACAAATATCCTGCAAACAATCGTCAACTTCGTCCGCGTTATATAAAACACTGTACACCAGCCCTTTGAGCCATGTCCAGTTGCGTACGAGCAATGCCTGCAAAGCCTCCCTGTCCCCCTTTTGAGCCTCTAAAACCAGCGCCGATTCGTTTTGCCTTTGTTCTGCCGTCATATTGCAATACTATAAATATAGATACTCAGAGAGCCGTGTTCATACAAATTTTTTCAATAATTTTCAAAATTTCTGTTGACAAACGCATGAAAACTGTTGTAGTATATGTAATACAGTTAATACGGTCTAAAAAAGGCTTTATAATGTATTTAAGATTGGATTATCAGAGCGGCGAAGCGATTTACCGGCAGATTGTCGAGCAGATAAAGTACAAAATCGCATCGGGAGAGCTGAAACCTGACGAGCAATTGCCCAGCATACGCGATTTGGCAAAACAGCTTAAAATCAATCCGCGAACTGTGGTGAAAATATACGAAGAGCTCCAGAGCGGCGGGCTGGTGGTTCGCAGGCAGGGACAGGGAGTCTTTGTCAGAAACGGTCAGTCTGCCGTGCCAATCCATACGAGAAACAAATTAATCGGAGAACTGGCACGGCGGACACTGGCCGAAGCATATAGATTGGGAGCGAATGAGAAAGAAGTAATC
>JARRRJ010000253.1:0-4313 GCA_037380865.1 Sedimentisphaerales bacterium | reverse complement strand
GAAGTCGGCAACGGCAGAATAGGTGTGGTACTCGTCAATGACGAAGCCACAGTCAAGAAAGTATATATTCAGAAAAATCGCATTGCCCTCGAGCCCGCCAACAAAGCTGCAGGATATAAAACAATGTATGTGAAAAAAGGCGCAGACAACGTTAGCGTAATAGGCGCGGTGACAGGCTGTCTCAGGAAATTGTTATAATGCCCGAGAGTACAGGAAAAATTTACGTCGGCATCGCAGGCTGGTCGTATCCCGACTGGAAAGGGATTGTCTATCCCGTCTCGAAGATCGACCAGCTTGAGTTCATAAGCAGGTTCGTGGACTGCATCGAGATAAACAGCACGTTTTACAGGCCGCCTTTCGAGAGAACAACAAAGTCATGGCTTGAGAGAACTTCGCAGAAGAAGGATTTCTTTTTCACCGCGAAGCTGCACAAAGACTTTACCCACGAAGGCAAGCTTGAGACAGAAACTGTAGAACAGTTTCACAAAGGCTTCGCGCCTTTCCTCGAAGCAGGCAAGCTGAAACATCTCCTCGTTCAGTTTAAGTATGATTACGACGACACGGATTTTAACCGCACGCATTTATCGAAAATAGTTAAGTCTTTCTCCGATACTTTCAGTCTCGCTATCGAAGTGCGCCACAAATCATGGCAAATGCCCGGTGCGCTGGAATTCATGGAGAGCCTGGGTGTAACAGTCTGCAACCTTGATTACCCGACAACAACTAATTCGTTCGATATGCAGTACTGCACTCTCGGGACGAATGGTTATTTCCGAATGCACGGCAGAAACGCCGCAAAATGGTTCAGCAAGGCAGGCCGAGATGAAACGTACAATTATTATTACAACGAAAAGGAACTCTCGCAAATCAAGCTGCGCGTAAGCGAGCTTGCGAAGGCATTTAAAACACTCACTGTGATTACGAACAACCATTATCGCGGCGCCGAGCTTGCAAACGCTCTCGAATTGCGGTGCCTCCTGACCGGGCAGAAACAGCCTGTGCCTGAAAGCTTGTTGAGAGAATATCCACAATTGGCAAAAATTATGTAGCGTGGGCCTCTTGCCCGCGCTACGAGAAAAATATGGCTGCAAAAATTGAAAAAACTCATATACCTGATTTATCGGCTCGACAGAGTCAGTCTATCTTCGATACGGTTGTTCCTGCGGGGTTTCCCTCCCCCGCCGCTGATTATGAGCAGGACAGGCTCGATTTGAACAGGCACCTCGTGAAAAATCCCGCCGCTACTTTTTTTGTGCGAGTGACGGGCGATTCCATGATCGGCGCAGGTATTTACGATGGCGACCTGCTTGTGGTGGATCGCTCGCTTGAGCCGCGGGACAAGAACGTTGTCATCGCGGTTCTGGATGGCGAGCTTACTGTAAAGAGAATCAGGCTGATGCGCGGAAAAATTATTCTTGTGCCTGAAAACGAAAACTATTTTCCGCACGAGATAACAACTGACAGAGAATTCGAAGTCTGGGGAGTTGTGACGAACGTCATACATAAGCTATGAATAAAATCCTGATCTCTAAACTCCAAATCTCCCTGTCATACCCGCGCAGGCGAGTATCCATTTGGGTATCGCACCACTGGATTCCTGCCTTCGCAGGAATGACAAGTCACGGCGTAGGCCATTGCCGTAGCGAGATAAACCGAAATCAATCAGTTTGAATCAGAATTTAGCATTTTAAATTTAGAAATTTATAAAATATGAAAGAAATATTCGCACTTGTTGACTGCAATAACTTTTACGTTTCATGCGAGCGGGTCTTCAATCCCGAACTCGAGAACAAGCCTGTAATTGTATTATCCAATAATGACGGCTGTGTTGTCGCGCGTTCCAACGAAGCGAAGGCACATAATATCAAGATGGGTGTTCCCGCTTTCGAGATAACGGATTTAATCAAAAAGTACAACATAGAAGTATTCTCGTCAAACTATACTCTCTACGCAGACATGTCCTCGCGTGTCATGGACACTCTTGCAACATTCACTCCCGACATCGAGATTTATTCCATCGATGAAGCATTTTTGAATCTGGCCGGCTTCGAGAGTCCCTTGGTCGAATATGGACGCAGGATACAGCAGACAGTCAAAAAATGGACTGGTATGCCTGTATCGATAGGAATTGCTAAAACGAAAACCTTAGCGAAAATAGCCAATCATCTCGCCAAGCGATCAGCAGAATATAGCGGCGTACTGGATTTGACCAATTGCCAAAACCTTGAAGAGATTCTCGCGAAAGTTGAACTGGAAAAAATCTGGGGTATCGGAATCAGGTCTGCCATAAAATTGAAAAGAGCAGGCTTCAAAAGCGCACTTGACTTAAGCAAAGCAAATATAAGCTGGGTCAGGGCGAAGTTCGGCGTTACAGGCGTTAGAACAGTTTACGAATTGCAAAATACATGCTGCTATGAATTGGAACATAATCCCCCTGCAAGGCAATCGATTGTTGTCTCGCGAATGTTTGGCACACCCATCGAATCGATGGAACAGCTCAAGGAAGCGGCGGCTGTTTATGCCTCGCGGGCGGGCGAAAGATTGCGTCAATACAAGCTCGCAGCCGGAATAATTACAGTTTACGTAACAACAAGCAGATTTATAAAGAACAAATATTTCAATTCACATACAATAGCATTCGGTACACCTACCACAGACACGATGGAGCTTATCAGAGCCGCCTCATCGGGAATCGAGCGGATTTACCGCGAAAAATGCCGGTTCAAAAAATGCGGTGTTATCCTCCTGTGCCTCGTGCCCGAAAACAGGGTGCAACACAACCTGTTCGACAGAACGGACAGGGAGAAATCGCGAAGATTGATGAAGGCTGTGGATATGATTAATGCACGCTCAAGTGCGCCTATTCGCTGGGCCGCTGAGGGTCTCGACAGAAGCTGGCACGTGGAATTCAAAAGGCGCTCCAGCCGCTATACGACTGACTGGGATGAGTTGTTGAAGGTTAAATAGTTGTTGAAAGAAATGTTTTCAAAAATTCCTGAAAAAAATGGTTAAAAAAACTCCGAGCTAAGCGTCATATATATGAAAGAACAGTATGGCAGCGATAAGTCAGAAGCAATTGGCTATATGGTACGAAGCGTATGGGATGCAGCTATTGCTCTACGCTAAGCAATGGAGTTCGGACCAGCAGGCTGAAGACATCGTCCAGGATGCTTTCATTAGACTGTTGAAACAACGAAGACCTCCGCATAACGTCAGGGCATGGCTGTTCCGCGTGGTACGCAATGCTTCGATTAGCAATGTCAGAAGCATAAAGCAGCGCCGGAAAGCTGACCGGAAAATCGTGGAAACTGAAGTAGTATGGTTCGAGTCGCGTTCCGCAGATTTGATTGACGCGAACCTTGCTCAGAATATTCTGCAAACACTGCCCTCGCATTTGCGTGAGATTGTTATGCTTCGAATCTGGGGACAGATGTCCCTGAAGGAAATAGCTCAGATAATGGATAAGTCGATTCCCATGATTCACAAGGATTATAAGAAAGCACTGGAAATGATAAAAAAAGAACTGGAGCGTTCATCATGTACGAAGAAGAAAAACTGAGCCCTGCAGAGCAGGCACTGGAATCTGCTCTGGGTCAATTAAAACCGATAACAAACACATTGAATCGCGACGCGTTTATGTTTAACGCAGGTCGGGCAAGTGTCGGAAGCAAAAAGCCATGGCAAATCCTTTCAAGTGTCTTGACTGTAATATTACTTTGTTCGATATTTATCCGTCCGGAACCTGATGAAAGCAGAATCGTTGTGCCATCTGCTCCCGAGCAGAATAATTTCCAGATTGCCCAGGTTCAACAACAGCCCCTCGAAGTCGAGTCCGGCGGCTCATTGACATATCCTATTCTCAGAGAAAATGTTATAAAGTTTGGTATGGATGCTTTGCAATTGCAGGAAAGTGCCGGGCAAAATGAGGCACCCAGAAACCGCAAACAATGGCTGGACAGTATGTTATCATCTTAAAATTTGAAAGACTCTTAAGAGCTGCGCGTAACTTATATCAGTCAAAATAACCTTAATTTAATAAGGAGTGTTACAATGTATAAAAAATTCATTACATGGTTTCTGGTTTTAGTATCAGGAACCTTATCCTTAAGTCCGGCAGTACAGGCAGCAGATAAACCGACAGATAAAAGTATAGAGATAAAAACGTTGTCACTGGTACCGGCAGCAGAGCCTGTACCGGCGCTGTCTTATAAACTCCTGCCGTCCTATGTCGATCAAAAAACCGGAAACGCCGTACTTCTGTTGTATTCGGCAGCCGCCTTATGTCCTGACGGAGATGACTATAATTTAAGCGA
>JARRRJ010000252.1:0-4322 GCA_037380865.1 Sedimentisphaerales bacterium | reverse complement strand
GACGGTTTTCAAATACATCTGACGAGCAGGAAGTCAGAGAATTTGGTAAGTCGAAGGGTCTGGAAGTCAGGATCATCAGGCAAATGTGTTTTGAGACGGGATTTTTTTCGGTAGTCGAAGGTGGAGACGGCGGAGATTGTCCTCGGTGCACCAGGCTTCGTTTATCGAGTGACGGGAAAGTCTATCCGTGCCTGTTTTCGGATATTTCTTTTGACGTTCGCAAGTTAGGCGCCAAATCCGCTATCGAGCAGGCTGCTGCCCGGAAACCCGAAGCAGGCGGACCAAGCTCGAGTAACCTGATGCACAGAATGGGAGGCTAAGAATGGAAAAATTATCTCATGTGGATGAGCAGGGTAAAGCTAATATGGTCGATGTTGGAAGAAAAAAGCCTCAAAAAAGGCGTGCTCGCGCGACGGGAACTATTTTTCTTGCAAAAGAAACACTCGACCTGATAAGGGACAATCAGATCAAAAAAGGTGACGTGCTTACAGTTGCACAGATAGCAGGCATTCAGGCTGCCAAACAAACTGCGTCGCTTATACCTTTATGTCACCCTCTTACGCTGGATAAGATTGATGTTCAAATGCAAATCACGTCAGAAGGTGTCACTGCCCAGAGCGAAATTCGCTGTATCGGTCGCACAGGTGTTGAGATGGAAGCATTGACGGCTGTGAGTGTTTCACTTCTTACTGTTTATGACATGTGCAAGGTTATCGATAAGAATATGCTTATTAGCGAAATAAGACTGTTAGAGAAAGTAAAGGAAGATGTCGAATAAAGGCAAGGTAATTTCAGTAAACGTCTCTGCGGAAAAAGGCACGATCAAAAAACCTGTCCCGGAAATCCTGATCGGCAAAAATGGAGTCGTAAATGATGCTCATGCCGGCAAATGGCACAGACAAGTGAGTTTGCTTTCTCAGGAAGATATCGAAGTATTTGGCATGTCAATAGGCAGGCAAATTTCTCCGGGTGAATTTGCGGAGAATATTACTATCGAAGGACTGGATCTAAATGAAGTATTTATCCTGGACCGGCTCCGTCTAAATGAAGCTGAGCTTGAGGTTACGCAAATTGGCAAGGAATGTCACGGGGACGCTTGTGCGGTTTTCCAACAGACTGGTAAATGCGTAATGCCGAAGAAGGGCATCTTTTGCAGAGTCATTAAGCCCGGAATGATCAAGCCCGGCGATGCAATTGAATATTTCCCAAAACAG
This sequence comes from Sedimentisphaerales bacterium, assembly GCA_037380865.1. Classification (GTDB taxonomy): domain Bacteria; phylum Planctomycetota; class Phycisphaerae; order Sedimentisphaerales; family Anaerobacaceae; genus JAFGPS01. The sequence goes on along the minus strand of JARRRJ010000252.1, from coordinate 3,108 downwards.
TTGACATTTCTAATTATTACTTTAAGTGACAGAGCTTCTGCAGGGGAATATGAAGACAGGTCAGGGCCACGAGCAAAGCAGATTCTACAGGAATATTTCGCCGACAAGAAATGGCATTGTCAATTTAACAACGTTTTGCTCATCGATGACGCCGGCAAGCTGCGCGAGGAGTTGAGTAAAGCTATAAAAAAAGATGTTGACGTTATCTTTACGCTCGGCTCAACAGGGATAGGTCCGAGAGATATCGCACCTGAAACTATAATCTCAGTATGTGATAAGGTGATTCCCGGTATTATGGAAAATATCCGCATAAAATATGGGAATAACAAACCTTCTGCATTGCTAAGCAGGAGCATTGCGGCGATAGCAGGAGATACTCAAATATACGCGTTACCGGGCAGTGCAAAAGCAGTCGAGGAATACTTAACTGAAATACTCATAAACATGGAACATGCCGTCTTCATGTTGCACGGCCTGGACATTCATTGAAAAGACTCGAAGATGAAACAGGATACAAGAATTCCTGATAACGTAAATAAAGCAATTTGCTCCGTATAAGTTAGCCAGCTTCTTCCCGATGCCAAAACCGAATCATTGGATGACACACTCGATGAGGTACGTCCGTGCTTAATTAATGCTAAACTGGTATTGATTGTAGATTGGAGTGAAAAAGAAGATGCCTAGGTACCTGTCGATTGCAAAAGAATTAAATCTACGCGGCATAGTATGTAGCCTGCAACCTGGGATGCTGTTCACAGCGATTTCAACTGTAATTATGTCCGGTCTGTTCACAGTCGTCGTGCGTTTGCATTTGGGACTGCCGAGCCTCAAAGCTTTTTCCGGGATGACGCCTCTTCTTATTGCGAAGCTATCCGGGATTGCTAAATTGGTACCACTGCGTGGAGTCTATCTGCGGCTATGACTGAATGTTCGCTCGGGCCAATCTGGTCGGAGGTTTATTGGGTATGTCTTCAATCGGAGCTGTGTGGATGATTCTGGATTTGGTCGCTAATTACACTAAACAAAACAATTGTTTAGTCACGATGAAAGCCATGATACTGGAACACGCCGGAATTGCTGCCAACATGGTTTGCTTATCGAAAAGAATGATTCTGTCTGAAGGTCTCAGCTTGCATCTTATCCTGGACTTTTCAGGGTTTTGGTTCAGTATTTGTTCCTATGCTTTTTTTGGCTTGTTATCAGGTGTAGTTGGGGCCGCTAGCATGAAACTGATAAGACCTGTCCAGACAAAGAAATCGAAAATTTTCCTAAAGGCAAGAACAATAATAACAATTATAGTTGTTCATTTCTGCCACAACAATCAAATAAAAAAGACCCCTGTTCTTACTTGCGTAAGAAGACAGGGGTCTTGCTTAACAAATAGTCACTAACATGGCTGCCAGTTCTTCTTTAGAGCAAAAGTCGCTATAGTTTAATAATCATCAGACTGATTATTAATTACAGGCGCCATTACAAAAACGTTACTCCTCTACACTCATAATCCTGATGACGTCAATCTGAGCACCGTCTTCCCTGTAGCAAATCTGCATCGTATTCGATCCTGCAGGCAAGGTGACTACAACACCTTGACCGTCGTGGTCACTGCTGTGAACCTCGTCCCATTCCCATCCATCTCCGGGGCCTGCATCATTGAAAAGTATCCAGCCGGGATTTGCGGTATTAGTTCCCGGAGCTACGCTTGTAGCATTGGGGAAACGAATCCAGAATGAATCACCTGAAGCGTCGGGTGTATTAAGAAGGAGCTCGATTCTGTAGTTCCCCCCGGCAACATTAAATGTATATGTTGCGGTGCCAGCAGGGGCTGGCGGAGCTGTCGTGCTATCTCCGGATCCGTCTTCAGTAGCGATATACTTTCCGCCTGAAGCTTCTTCATCATCAACAATTGCCCATGGCGCAGTTGGGGTGACAGATTCCGCTTCAATCCAGATATCTTCCGTCGGAACAGGCGGAGCATCACGATACAAACGAATTTCATCAATTAAGATGTGACTTTCTACACCGGAACTAACCTTCTCAAGTCCTATTGTAATTGACTGAACACTCGCCTGGTTGACGTTGAACTCTGAAAGGTCGATATTCCATTGCCACCATACCGAGCGAGTAAGGTTAAGCAAATCACCGGTATAGTACACTTTCTGGGAATTATTGAGCTTAATGTAGAGCTTATCGGCTGAGTTGCCCGCGTCGCCGTAGAACCACAGAACCAGAGTTTCCGGAGAACCCTTCGTCCAGTCGCTGCCGATCTTAAGATTGGTTGTATTGACGAAGACTTCCGACTTCGCCGCACTGCTGATGTTGTAATACAGAGGCGCCGACTGCCTGCCGCCGTAAGCGATACTTTCCTCGCAGAAAGGCTCATATTCATTGCCCATCCGTGAGGCACCGTAAGTGGTATCGGTTAAACCGTCAACCCAGGTATCCCATACAGTATAAGGCTGGGTGTCGTTGTAGTCTTCGAAATCATCGACCGTGATATAATCCTCTGTGGTAAAGCTCCAAATGTCACCTTCCCATAAAGCGGGGACTTCAGCGTTGTTAACTTCATCGACACGCCAGTAGTAAGTTTGACCCAGCGCGAGAGTCGGCGAGTAACTGTTGTCGCTTACCGTATTGACAGGAGCGCTGCCATCTATCACCATCTGTTCGTTGGCGCTGATATAGACCTTGTGCTGAGAAGCTTCTCTGCCGGGGCGCCAGGAAAGAGTTGCATTCCACGGGACATCTATTGCTTCATCGTCAGGCTTTGGCTCTCTTGTCCAGACTGGGATATACATGAACCTGACTTCGCTAAGTCCGGAAAACTGCATTCCCCAGTTGCTTTTGGCCGTAAGGCGAACTGATTTTGCAGCTACGTCACCAAGGTCAACGACAGTATTGTATTTGTATGTATTTGTTCCGTCTCCTTTTGCAAACTCGGGAACATCAGGTACTTCAGCCCAGCTCTGGCCGTCCAGGGAATATTCGACTGTCACGTCCTTAAAGCCTGCGTTAAGTATCATCGACAAGTTGAAATTCCAGACCATCATCTGGTGCAGTTCATAAGCCTTGTCGAAGTCGTAACGAATCCAGACATCGTTTGCCTCGGGA
>JARRRJ010000251.1:0-4327 GCA_037380865.1 Sedimentisphaerales bacterium | reverse complement strand
GTCTTTGAAATCCACTATCTCGAACGTCGCGTGAACTACCTGGCCATCAGGTTTCAGGCGATAAATAGTAGCATAACGAGGTTCTGTAGCCGGGTCGAGACCTCCTGCGAAAGCCAGTGTTTGCATCAGATTGAATTTGCTGCCGGGAGGATATGGGAAATTGCCCGGCCTTACAACAAGACCTATGACAGAGAACAGGGGCTGCTCGAGCCTTTCAACTATTATGCTGTCACCATCCTGCAGAGCGAGATCCGCAAAAGGAATATTATATCCTTTTATTGGCAGAACTATTGAAGCCGATTGCTTGAGCTGGTTCAAATCCCTTCTTTCGTCAACTCTCATGCTTATCGCCTGGTCAACTGTTTTAACAAAACCTCTTTCCTGTAGATCATATTGCGTCAGTTTTGTATCCGTACGATTTGTATTGAACCTGGAGGTCAGGGCCAAGTTGTGCAGCGTTGTTTTGTTGCTTGCACTTGTTATCCCAATGGTATTGAGATAAACCATATTGTTTTTCTGCTGCGTTTGTGATTCCAGTCTGAGAATATTTGCCAGGTTGCAGAGTTGTTGTTCTATATCACCGGTAAAGATACGCGGTTCTTTTTGTGATAAATGACTCAAGAAAGTCAATCTGTCTGCCTCACTGGCGACATCGATTTGTTCTGAAAGAATTACTTCGTTGGCATGTGAAACGACTATAAGTCCATTTGTATTTTGAGGGGATAATTGTCTGAATTTAAGTTGAACATCGAATTCCGGGGGCTGTGACGCAAGACTCGAATATTTGAGCATCCCCGGGCCATCGCGTCTGGCAAGGAGAGGAGCAACGTACTTTTCATGAGCTTTCGACGTATTTTCATACTTAACCGCGTTACCTGCATTTTTGTCTTCCTGACGATTAATTGTGATAGAAGCCGCTCCTTGCTCGATTATACCTCCGGCTTCCATGAGAACTCCCACAATAGACATCTGGTCACTTCTCAGCGAATATATACCAGGCTTATTCACTGCTCCGGAGATAGTGACCTGATACGTCTTATACTCCAGTACTCTGGCGAATACTGAAGGACGTGTCATAATATATTTGGGATAGTATGCATTGACAACTTCCGATTCAATCTGCGAGAGAGACTTTCCAGCCGCTTTAATTTCACCGATGACAGGGAGTACTATATCTCCGTTTTCATTTATCCTGCAAATAAAAGGGACAGTCGCTTCCGTTCCGCCGGATTCTGCGGCTGTGACTACCTGTAATATCGCAGGCATAGTCAGCTCGATTACCTCACCCGGGACAACGCGATAAGGTCCGCCACCAATTTTTGCTTTAACCATCCGTCCAACATCCAGTGTTGGCTTAGACGGTCCTGCATTACTGAATTCGAATAATTGCTCGTGATTTGGCAGGACAACTTTATCACTGCAGCCAAAAAAACACAAGAAGAACAATGAACAGAATATTATTCCAGCGCTAATAAGGCTTCTGACAGAAAATTGTTTCTTTGAAAAGTGCACTGTTTCGTCTTCCTTAATGTTGTGACATATCTCTATATTACATCAATGATGGTTAGCTTTTGCCATACTGTGAGCGCACATTCCCCACTCATGCCCAGGCTTGCTCGAAGACAAGACTGAACAACGTCACGCAAAGCGTTTTGTTAGCAAGATAATATGTGCTTTGCCATTCCGTGGACCTCTTACGGAACGACACACCCGGGTATTAGTCTGTAACAATCGGTGGTCTGAAACAGCTGCGAACTACAGGCCTCGTAGATATCCTCACCTGTGGCCTTGCTATTAACACACTTGAACCGTTAGTTCCCGCAGAAGTCAGAATGATTGTATTCAGACTGAACGGATCCAGCAGGCTTCTCGCAGCCTGTGAATTCGTTGCCGGAGCAGCATATGTGACTTGGCTGTAACAAGCTAAGACCAACAAAGCCAAGACAGCCGTCACAAAAATAATCCTCAGCCTCTTTTTTCCTTTCACAACGTTCATATTTTTCTCCTTATTTCTTTTAACCGTTCTACTATATTGCTTCATGTTAATAACCTTCTTCTCGAAGCCAGTTATCACAAAAAATTTCCAGGTCAGGAGTATCAACCTGACCGTTTCTATTAATGTCCGCGTGGTCGCACCAGCAAGTCTGATTACAATTTCCTTCTCCCCAGTGGTTACATATCAGATCGAAATCTTTCAGTCCCACTTTTCCATCACCATCGACATCTCCGGGAGAAATCAACTCGACCAGAATTTCAAGCATCTCTCCCGAATAAACAGACAGTTCCACACCTTCTTGCGATAGGCTTTCGAAGACTCTGCCTTCAGGATTTACTCCGTTAAGCAATGCTTTGCGAGCTTTGACAATAGCCGAATACAAGTTCGCATCAGGTTCAGCCTGATATGCTGCTGCCAGGCCGAGAGTGGCAAATATGGCATCTTCAGTATACCCGTACAGACTTTCAGGCGTGTGAGTGAATTGCCAATAAAAGCTGCCTGCACCGTTTGCCTGGTCACCCTGAACCTGGTGACTCACAAGAAGCGTCGGCAAATCCGAAAACTTTTTTGTATTCCAATAAGGAAGACTTTGTCCGGAAGTAGGCTCGATAGGTGTATTCGTATCCACGGGACCGGTTTTTGATAATGCCCATAAGGCGGCACCAAGTGCCATAACCGGATAGAAGCTTGTGTCATCGACATAAGACAGGCGTCCTACCAGTTCTTGTCGCCATATTTGTTTATCGTTAGCATTCACATAATATGCAGCGAGTACATAATGGGCCAGGTACAGGACGTCGGTAGAAGGATCACTTCCTGAAGAATTCTCAATATAACCTTTAGTTCCGCCTTCACTGTTTTCCACATTATCATAGAAACCAACAAGAGCATCGCGCCATTTGTTATCGTTAGGATCAGTCGAATTCTGACTCAATAACATTAGCGCGTAAGTTTCGTCTCCGAAGAAATTTCCCTGAGAAAGGAAGAGTATGCTATCGCCTCCCAGCTCGGAAGAGTGTAAATAACCTTCATTACAGGCCAGCTCGTGTGCGCTTGCCATTCCGCCAACGATAGAGCCTGTAAAATCATACTCAGGCGGCCAGCATCCGGCATATACTCCAGTTATTACCTGTTTTTCGTGAAGTTTATCGGCTATTGTTTCGATTGCGTTGTCCAAGGTCATACCTGACGAAAATGATGGATAAAATACGATAATCATGACATAAGTAACAATGCTTCCAACATTTATTTTTCGCATCTTAATGCCCTTACGAAACTACGAGGATTACGTACTTTCCTGCATGTATCAGTTATGTCACTCCTCGTCATAAATCACATTCGTCTTGCTTCATTAAAATTAAAAATATTTTGTCAACGACTATCAGAAAAAGACTCTATTTATTTTCTTCCCTTTATCACACATCGAATTCTTCATGTGCAATAATATTTAATAAAATACCTTAAGAGAAAGTAAAGTGCATAATCTGACCTATTTAATCAATGCTCTATCTTAATCATCAGGCAAATCATATTTTGCAACCTGCCACCTTCTTGGTGATAACTGACGATTGCATATAACCTGGTCCCGAAGCCATTTTGACATCGTATTACGATGAACGTGATATATTTGCGCCAATTCTTCAATGTTCATCGGACGAGACCATTTGATTTGAATCACGTTTTCTTTGCTATCCTTTTTCATTGATCATACGTTTTCTGCTGAAAGTAATAGTTGAAATACTTCATACCCAATCTCTATAGATCACGTTATTCTGTAACTTGAAATCCCATATGATAACTTATAATAAAATCTTAAAATCTTTTATTACGACAGACGTGAAAGGCCTGTGTGCTGTGACATGAAATATAGAGCAATATTGGTCGATACGCTTGCCAAACATTGAAAATATTGCGGAAGCTGCCTGTTAAAGTTTATGCACATTATTAGAAAAATAAGCTTATGTATATTAATCGCCTGGAAAGAATAGGAAATTTTAAATCCCTGGCAGATTCTGGTCTCACGAGTGGTTGAGTACATTGTCGTGATTTGTTCTTTGGGATTCAGAAAAAGTCTGTCTCTTGCATAGAGGAATTCATTTCAATATTATTATCAGCATTCAAGTCATAAGGCAGTTCAAACGTAGCCACTTCCCATCTCCTTGGAGACAATTGTCTGTTACAGATAATCTGACTTTTTAGCCATTTTGACATTGTATTGCGATGAACATCGAAAATAAGCGATAAGCTTTTCAATCCCATGGGAGGCGACCACTTTATTTTTGTTATATCAACAACATCAGTTTTCTGAATCTTGTTTTGCCTCTCCGTTCT
>JARRRJ010000250.1:0-4335 GCA_037380865.1 Sedimentisphaerales bacterium | reverse complement strand
GCTAAACTGGAAGGCAATTCGATTGCACAGGATGTCGCAAGAGGTGTAGGGACATTTGGTTTTATACTCTGTTATACGCCGCTCCATTTCTTGATTTTTGCAGAAGGAATCGACGTTCTTGTGATGACGAGCGGCAATATTTCAGATGAGCCTCTAATCTGTAAAAATGAACTTGCGATGGAAAGACTCAGTGACATCGCCGATGCGTTCCTGATGCACGACAGAGAAATTTTCAGGCAGGTCGACGATTCCATAGTCCATTTGATAGAAGACAAACCGGTTCTGCTGCGCAGGTCGAGAGGATATGTCCCCACACCAGTTATGAACCAAGATGTTTGCAAGCGAGATGTTTTCGCCGCTGGAGCCGATTTGAAGAATACTTTCTGCTTCGCAAAAGGGAATCAGCTTATCTGCAGCGAGCATATAGGCGACCTCGAAGATGCGGAAGTTTATCACCACTATATAGATTCCGTCCGGCATTTAGCGAAGCTATTCGAAGTCAAGCCTGAAATAATAGTCTGCGACCTTCACCCGGGCTACATGTCGACTCAATATGCAAGTTCGCTTGACGCCGCAGAATTTATCAAGGTTCAGCATCACTGGGCGCACATCGGCGCAGTTTTGGCAGAGCACAAATTAAGCGAGCCTGTCATAGGTTTAGTCTGCGACGGGACGGGCTACGGCACAGACGGAAAAATCTGGGGCTGCGAGTGCTTCGTTGCTTCGCTTGAGAAATTCGAGCGATTTGGTCACCTGGACTATTACCAGTTAGCCGGAGCAGATAAAGCAAGCAAGGAAGCGATAAGACCAGCATTGTCACTACTAATACAAGCTTACGGCGATGATTTCTCCCTACAGAGATTCGACTGGATTCTTGACAAAATCGAACCGGATGAACAAAAGACGCAAATCATACTTGAGCAGCTTGACAAAGGTGTAAACTGCGTCGAGACGTCCAGCCTTGGTCGAATTTTCGACGCAATCGCAGCTATGCTTGGACTTGGAAACTACAATCATTTCGACGCCCAGTTGCCTATGGCGCTCGAAGCCATCGCCCGCGAAAACGTCGAAGACCAATACGATTTCTCAGTCGCCTTAAAAGACGGAGAGTTGCTTTTCGAGCCCGGTCCGACAATTCAGGACATCGTATCTGATTTGCAGAATGATATTGACATGAGTCTGATATCAGCGAAATTCCACAACACTCTTGCCGACGTGTTGCTTGAGATGGCCAAACAAGCTCGAAGGAGCACGAACCTCAAGACAGTGGCGCTGAGCGGAGGCGTATTCTGCAATCGATACTTACTGAATCGCCTGATCAAAATTCTCAGAAAAGACAAATTCGAAGTCCTGTACAACCAGCGATTCCCGTCCAACGACGCCTGTATCTCACTCGGCCAGGCGGCTATAGCTTCACATGGATAAAACTTGCCCTGAGCGAAACGGACTCGTCACGGCGCAGCTAAGAGCGAAGCCGGACCTGTCACGGCGCAGCTGAAAGCGGAGCCGGATTGGCTTTGTTCGTCCAGCTCTGAATCGCAAGACGCAGAACGCTGAACCCAGCACGACTAAATTGGCTTTGTTTGTATTCAACGTTCTTTATCCTACATTTCGTTTCCTCCTTTCCAAGCCAGCTACGGACGGATTGTCGCAAATTGGCTTTGTTTCGCAAGCTCCTTTCCACAGCACACAGCACGCAACACGCGGCACGAATAAATTGGCTTTGTTTGACGAACTCCTGTCCGCAACACGCGGCGTGAATAGATTGGGTTTGTTTTTACCATGAGTTGTTTACTGCGGAAACGAAGAAAACTACCCAAAATCCTTTTTTGCCTGGTTCCCGCCCGGAAGCCCTTTTCATCGCAAGCTTGGTGCATCTGACTTTTTCTCTGTCTTACCTGAATTCTGCATTCTGACTCGACACTCACTTTTGTTTACTATTTTACAAACACGAAGACCCAAGTCAAGAAAAAAATGCAGCTTTTTGTAGATCTCATGGAAGACGCGCGGCGGCCATCAGCGAAGCAGACGAGACTTCAGGATCAGGCTTCTCCCTGCCACTGTAAAATCAATATAGCCAGCGGAGGCAAGGTAATTGAGAGGGTGTAGTCGAATACACCATAAAACGAAGCAGGCGAAGCTTCGACACTCCCTGTATTGCCATGGCCGGAGCCTCCGTATTCTTTCGCGTCGCTATTCAAGACTTCTTTCCAGAAACCTTCCTGAGGTACGCCCACCCTGTAGTTGTAGCGCGGAATCGGCGTAAAGTTGCAGACTATTGCAAAAATCTGGTCCGAGGATTTCGCACGGCGCAGAAAGCTGATTACACTTTTTTCCGCATCGTGCAGGTCAACCCACTCGAATCCCTCGTTGTGGTAGTCCAGCTCATGAAGCGCAGGCTCTTTCTTATAAAGGTGATTCAGGTCGTTCACCCAGTTTCGCAGCTTGTCGTTGAAATAATTCTGCAAAAGGTGCCAGTCCAGACTCTGATTATGGTTCCACTCGTTTTCCTGGGCGAATTCGTTTCCCATGAAGAGCAACTTTTTGCCCGGGTGCGTATACATATAACCGAAAAGCAGCCTCAGGTTCGCGAACTGCTGCCATCGATCTCCGGGCATTTTTCTGATAAGCGAGCCTTTTCCGTGAACAACTTCATCGTGCGAGAGCGGCAGCATAAAATTCTCAGAAAATGCATACCAGATCGAGAAAGTCAATTTTTCCTGGTAATATTTGCGATATACAGGGTCTTTGCTGAAATAATCGAGCGTGTCATGCATCCAGCCCATGTTCCACTTCAAGTCAAATCCGAGGCCGCCCTTCTTGACGGGTCTGCTCACCAGAGGCCACGAAGTCGATTCCTCTGCAATAGTCAGAATCTCCGGGTATTCCTGGTGCACCCACTTGTTTAACATTCGAAGAAACTCGATTGCTTCGAGGTTCTCGTGCCCGCCTTTTTCATTTGGAATCCATTGTCCCTCTTCTCGCGAATAATCAAGATAGAGCATCGAAGCGACAGCGTCCACTCGCAGGCCGTCAGCGTGATATTTGTCGAGCCAGAAAAACGCGCTGCTTATCAGGAAAGAGCGCACCTCATTTCTCCCATAATTGAAGATGTAGCTTTTCCAGTCGGGATGGAAACCTTTTCTCGGGTCCGCGTGCTCGTAAAGATGAGTTCCGTCGAAGTAGCCCAGGCCGTACTCGTCCGTTGGAAAATGTGAAGGAACCCAGTCCAGTATCACTCCTATATTATTCTCGTGAAGGTAATCCACGAGTTTCATAAAGTCCTGGCAGTTGCCGTACCTGTGCGAAGGAGCAAAATACCCTGTAGTCTGGTAACCCCATGAGCCGTAGAAGGGATGCTCCATCACAGGAAGAAACTCAACGTGCGTAAAACCCATATCCTGAACATATTGTACGAGAGAGGGAGCGATTTCAGCGCAGCTCAAAATCCGTCCCGTATCCGACGGGTCGCGTTTCCACGAGCCCAGGTGCACTTCGTAAATACTCAAAGGCGATTCAGACGACTGCCGCTTCTTGCGCCATTCCATCCATTGCAGGTCGTTCCAGTTGTAATCGAGTCCCCAGACTACAGAAGCTGTGTTGGGAGGTAATTCCCAGTAATGAGCAAAAGGATCGCCTTTATCCACCGCATAATTATTGACTTTGGAGACTATATGATATTTATAAACTGTACCCTGTCCGATTTGGGGTATAAAACCCTCCCAGATTCCAGAGCTGTCCCATCGCGCCTTCAATACATGGCTTTTCCTATTCCACTGGTTGAAGTCACCGGTGACTGAAACGCTTTGCGCATTTGGCGCCCAGACTGCAAAATACGTTCCCGTGACTCCGTCGTTTTCAACTATATGCGAGCCAAGTTTTTTATAAAGCTCGAAATGAGTACCTTGCCGGAAAAGAAAAATGTCCTGCTCGCTCAAAAGACTGAACGTATTAACAACTTGTGTATTTTTACTATTCATCACAACTTTCCTTTTGAGAGTTGCTGAACGCCTCTAAGTGGTATCGCGAGCCAGTTGGGCCTGTTGTTTAGCTCGTAACCTACTTCATATATCGATTTTTCCAGTAGAAAAACTCCGAGTAACAGGCCGAAATCCTGTTTGTCCCCGGGCAGGAACTCTGCGTCACCTACTGTCTCGATATACGAATCGAGAAATACAGCCGTGACATAATAATACCACTGGTCAGCGAGATTCGACAATTCCTGCGGATCTACAGTCTGCACAACGGGACGCAGTATTGTTGCGCCGTGTGCGGCGTAATGAAAAGAACGCACCATGCCCGCGACATCGCGCAGTGCGGAGCGTTTAAGCCTGC
>JARRRJ010000249.1:0-4348 GCA_037380865.1 Sedimentisphaerales bacterium | reverse complement strand
CTTAGGCGCACGTATCCAATGCCCTTTAAGGGTTCTTTGACAAGAGATTTTGGTTGCAGCTCTTTGCCGTCAGGTAGGTCCCCGGCATGGCACACCGGGAATGATGCTGAAGAGATAGATGAGTTTTGCTCCGCAGCCGTGGCAGGACGGAGCAATTTTGAAGGGTTTTCGTGCAGGAGACTTGAGAAGCGAAAGCTCGACGTCGACTTTTTGCACCCGTGCCAGGATCATCAGCCTGATTTTTGTCAGACTCACCTTGCAGTTGTGATTCATAAAGCCGTAATGGCGCACCTTCATGAAGCCGCTTGGCAGCACATGCTGGAGATAGCGGCGGATGAATTCGAAAACGTCGAGGGTGCATTTTCGTGGTCGGTTGCTGCCCTTTTTGCGATAGGTGAAGGTGACGCATCGATTTTTTACGGCAGCGATTCTGGAATCTGAGATTGCCACCCGGAAGATATAGGGCGCGAGATATTTGAGGGTGGCCTCGCTGTCGCCGACGGGCTGGCAGTTGACGTTCCAGGCAAGGAGCCAGACTTCCGAATCGATGTGTCGAAGCAGAGCGGCTTTTTGCATTTGGTCGCGGAACTTGGCGCGGAAGATTTTGGATAGCGCTTTGACCGGCAGATAGAAGGCGTTTCTGGCCGGCATCCACTTGTCTCCGTTCTTTGACAAACCTCCGGCCGGGACGATAAAGTGCAGATGCGGGTGGTATTGCTGCTGTCGGCCCCAAGTGTGGAGCACACCGGTGGCGCCCGGCAGGTCGGTACCGATGAAGCGGGGATCCTTGGCAAGTTTTTTGATCGCACCGGTCGCGGCCTTGAACATGGCGCCATAAGCGATCTCTTGGTGGGACCGACAAAATGGCCGGATCTGGGCGGGCATGGTGAAGGTGAGCATAAAGAGACAAGCTGGCATGGGGTCGGACCGAATCAACTAACTGATTTTATATAAAAAATGCCAAAATTCTCTATTAATTTTGGTTTTAGAAGGGCCTTTTAAGGGCAAAAAGAGGAGTTTTAACAGGCGTGTCAATGGCGATCATTGTGCCAAGGGCGAATTGATATTTCATTCCAGGCCATGTGTGGCAAATCACGTCAATTACGACATCACCGAAGACACCGCATGGAAGGCATCATATGAATAGAGAATTATTCCCGTATAGCCTTATTCTCCTTTGTACTCTTCTCCTGCCAGGGATTACCCAAACGCCAGGATATACCTCTCCTCTACCTGAACCGACCGTGCCACAGGGATATCCGGTGCTGGTACATGAAATTGACAAATCACAGGCCAATTACCAAACTCCTGAAAATACAGCCGCTGCAACTCTTTCCGCACTTCTCAAGCGGGACCTTGACTGGTATCTCCAGACACTTACGGTTGAAGCTGCTGCGCATGAGAAAAAGACGTTTCATGACGCAGGAATACCTCTATCGAAAATCTTCGAACTAGCTGATCCTGCTGACGAGCTCTATTTAACAGGTAAAATGCCATATAAAGACGGCCTGATAATTACTTTCGAGGTCCGTTGTCATGATATTGATGGGACGATAATGAAACTTTATTCTGGATACATAAAAGAAGACGGCCTATGGAAAAGGACCAGTAAATTCTCAGGGGATGAAAATCTGAATCGATATGACCAAGTCATCTACACCAGCTGTATCGCAGGGTATGATTTTGGCCCGGATTTTTTGGAGGATTCCTGCTGGCATGGCAACGATCTCACCAATTACAACGACGCTAAGATCGCCCTTGACAAGCGCTATGACGAAAATATGACCGTAGCCGTTTTTAACGGCGATAATGGCCTGGTCTGCAAGCACCTGAAAGATATGCCGGTTGAGCGGCTTTCCATTGGGGGCTGGTTCAAGGCGGACAAGATTACCCACTCTGCCGGAATCGTTGCAATCGGCGAGGACAAGGATAATTCCACCGAAATTGTCCTTGCCCCCGGCAAGGGCCTGGGTTACTGGGTTCATACGGGTCGTGGCAGGGTAGAGGGGAACGCCGCCGGAGACTAAGATTTTCATGACAATCAGTGGCACCACGTTTATCTGACCTACGATGGCGCCGAGATGAAACTGTATGTGGACGGACAATTGAAAGACTCCCATCCGGCCGCCGGCCCCATTGATTCTGCTCCTGTTTTAAATATCGGCCACTGCTATGCCACTGACAACAACGGCGCCGGCAATGCTTTCGAAGGTCGCCTGGACGATATCCAGATTTACAACAGGGCGTTGACAGCCGATGAGATAAGGCAAAAATATAAAAACGGTACCACCCAGTCATTATAAACTGAATTCCAAGGACAGCATTCTTGGAACCAACCAAAACGATCTGCCGACAAGCCACAGATGTTTTCGTTAGGAGGTTGTCATCTAGTTGATGCTAAGAATTCAGATGAAAGGGGCAAGTCTGCCCTTGGCTTTTTAGGGGAAATCTAATGATTACTTATCCGTTGTGGTTCAAATTATTCCTTGGAGGATTCATTCTTTTGATTTTTACAAGTGCATTAAGGCGCTTTTCAAAAAATAAGATCGTAGCTTATCTAAAAAAGTTACCAATGGACAAGAAGGAAGAAATTACTAAGTCATATAAGTTTATCCTCACTATCTATAAAATATACCTCTATTTAACACCGCTAAATCTCATTGTTGTTCCATATGGCATATATAAATATAACCCTCAGAATTTTTTCCATATTATGGTAGTGGAGGCTATTTGTTTAGTTGTGATAATAGACGATTTGCTATACAGACGTTCAATATTAAAAGTAATTAAAGAAACATAACCAGGAGGCGGGAAGGGATGCAGAGGTAAGTTCAATTTGCAAGTACACCACAAGCCTCTTGCCAGAACACTTCTTATGAACAGTGTTGTGTCGGAATAATTATGAATAATAGAAGCAAATTCCAGGGTCAACCAAAATGATGAAAATTTATTATTTGCTTCTTCCATTCATAATCATCTTTGTTCTCATTAAGGGTTCAGGGGATCAGAAGGAATCCTTTGAGAAATACCTCAGGCCAGAATTGGAAAAAAGAGGATTTAAATTCATCCAATCCAAGAAATGTAAAGATTCGTATTCGACCGAGATAGACAAAATCCCGGCTGTTTCAAGAATGAATAAAAGAAAATTTGGGATTGGGGTTATGGCTGGAGGATATGCCGCAGCAACAGAAAGCACACACAAGATTATTCGCGAGGTACGATTTGAAGACAACGAAGGTACCGAGCATGAGGTATTAGCCGCTATAGAATTTAGCGGCTTTTTTGTCCGGCGATTTCTTGGAATATCCTGGCACCCGGACTTTGATAAAATTCAATCATAACTGGCAGAAATAAAAAACAATCACATAACATGTTTATGGAGGAGATGCGGGAAACGTCGGCGACGCTGGCGCAGCAATGTTTTAGGCCGCCCCCCGCACTTCTGCGTTATGCAAAAAAGATTTAGAGCTGAAAGGTAAGACAAATGAACAAGTGCAAACACCTTGCGATTTATGAACTTGTTCCTCCCACTGTTTTCAATGAAAAACATGAAAAAGCCTGGGAACTTTTCGATGAGCGGTTGCTGATAACTCGCGACAAGTTAAGAGAGAAATACGGAAAGATCACAGTTAATAATTATTACTTGGGTAGAGATAGAGAATGGAGTGGACTTAGGACGACTGATAGCCCTTATTACAGTCCTTTTAGTCAGCACACATTTGGAAGGGCTGCAGACTGTCTTTTCTCTAATAAATCTACCGAAGATGTGCGCCAGGAAATATTAGCCAACCCATCTGATCCTGATTTTGAACTAATTGGGTAGTCTGGAGTTGGGCGTATCGTGGCTGCATTTTGATGTTAGAAACTGCGACCGAATAAAAACTTATTACCCATAAGATAAGGTAATAAGGGGTAAGTCTGCCTTTGGCTCTGGTTGATTGATTTAAAGTCAAAAGCAGTTTGACCCCTCCAGATTTTCCTTCCCCTCCAGTTTTCCCCTCCATTTTTTTAACATAAAAAGAAAGCCAGCCCCAAAAGAAATAGAGGAGATTGACAAGCAATCATTTGAAGATACGAAATAAATATTCGATAATATGATGTTGATGTTGCAGGAACAAGGGAGAGGATCAGTATTAATCAGGAGAGACTTATTTTTTAGATTTGACCCCCTGAGTCTCTCCAAGGCGATGAAGATTAGGTATTGTTGGAAGATTGAATTTAATCGTGGCCATTTCTAAAAACAATCACAGGGAGGAACTGAATGTATCTCACCAACACTGAGGAAATTCCAGGTAAAAAGGCAACCGCTTTTTATGGGGTGGTCTCCGGCAGTACGGTCAGGGCCAAG
>JARRRJ010000248.1:0-4353 GCA_037380865.1 Sedimentisphaerales bacterium | reverse complement strand
CTGGTGTATCCATCATACGTCCATTTTCCTTTCAACAGGTTTCAGTAATTCAATTCCATTGTCGGTTATGAGAAACCTGCGCACCCTGCTCGAGTGAGCCATTCCTCTCGATTTCAAAATATAGAGCAAACGCTCCCTGTCATCTTCGACTTCGATATTGCGAAGCAGAATCCACGTATCTATAATAGATGAAATTCCCACTTCACTCTGCTCTGGAGCATCGCCTGCTCCCGTCAGACTGGTTAAAACAGTGGTAATCTGTTTGTTCTTTAGAAAATCAATCATTCTTGTCATCATTGATTTAATCTCCGCGGGACGACCGACGCTCGTAAGGTTTGTTATCGGGTCCATGACTGCAGCGTGAGGTTCGTAACTTTCCGCCAACTTGTGAATACTTAAAAGATGCGCTTCGAGACCCAGAAGGCTCGGACGAGAGGAATGTATCCGCAATAAGCCTTTCTTCACCCATTTATTCAGGTCAATGCCGATGGAGCTAATGTTTCGCATGATTTGTTCAGGTGATTCCTCGAAAGAACAGTAAATGCACTTTTTCCCATTCGAGCACACGGAGTCTGCAAACGAAGCCGCCATGCTTGTCTTGCCTGTTCCAGGTGTACCGCTGATTAGAATACTGCTTCCCGCGTAAAAGCCTTTCGAGCCGAACATTTCGTCAAGCTCTTTTATTCCCGTGGATATTCTTTCCTTCGAAACGGGGTAATTCAGGCCGAGCGAGCTTACCGGAAGGACAGAGAGACCGTTTTCATCGATAGCGGTCGGATATTCATTTGTACCGTGACTTGAGCCTCGATATTTTATCACTCTAATGTGCCTGGTCGCTATCTGGTCAACAACGCGATGGTCGAGGAATATCACACAATCACTCACATATTCCTCGAGACCGTAGCGAGTCAGGGTCTTGTCGCCATTCTCACCTGTAATAATTGCAGTTACGCCCTGATTTTTCAGCCACCTGAACAGCCTGCGAAGCTCTGCACGCAGGATAGCTTCGCTTGGCAGGCCGGCAAAAAGAGCTTCCACTGTATCAAGCACCACACGTTTTGCGCCAACTTGCGATATTAAATGCTGCAATCGAACAAATAAGCCTTCGAGGTCATATTCGCCTGTCTCCTCAATTTCGCTTCGTTCAATATGTACATAATCAATCGCCAGTTTTTTCTGCGAGATGAGTTCCGGGACATTCATTCCCAGCGAAGCGACGTTGGTCGCTATTTCTTCGGCGTTTTCCTCGAAGATCATAACTGCGCCAGGCTCGTCGAACTCCTGAATTCCCCTGATGATAAATTCCGTGCCCAAAAGGGTTTTTCCGCAGCCTGCGCCGCCGCAGACAAGAGTAGTCCTGCCGCGGGGCAAACCTCCTTCGGTGATTTCGTCAAGCCCTCGTATCCCTGTAGGGCATTTTTCAAGTGGCTCAGCTTTTACTTTTTTCATTCTCATTCTCCTTGCCAAAATCTGCTCTATATCGAGAAGGCTGGCCTATTAACTCACAAAGAGCGTTTATTTCTTTTTTCAGCTCAATCATTCTCAATTCACGTCCTACTGCACATTTGTTAAATCTTGCCAAATCCTCGTTTTTCTCTCGAAGTTCCTCCTCTGCAAGCTTTAACTGTGTCATATCGACAGTGGAAGACGCGACACCTGTGATTTCACCATCTTTATTGAATACAGGCTCCCATGTAATATGCAGAAACATTCGCCCGCTCGGTCTGCTGACCCACATCTGCTCGCTAAACTCACTGCCTTCTATCAGAACACGCATTTCTATATCCTTGAAATGAGCCGCTTCTTCAGGTGTGAAAATATCCTCATCGAAACGCCCTATTATTTCTTCACGTTTTGCACTTTTCTGGTTATAAGCCCAGATATAGCGCAGGTCGTGATCCTGTGCCGCGACAGATACCGGCGCGTTGCGAAGCGCAAGACGGAAACGCGCCTCGCTCAGACGCAAAGCCTCTTCCATCCGCTTGCGGTTCGTTATGTCCAGATTTATGCCTACCCAGCTTGTTATATCACCTTTTTCATTATACACGGGTCGTCCAATAGCCAGTACGAAATGAATAGTTCCGTCCTTCGAGCTGAATTGATGCTCATGCTCGAAATACTCACCTGTTTTTACACAATGCAGCCAATGTTCCTTCGTTGGTTCGACGTCTTCTTCGGGCAGAAGGTGCATCCAGCCAAACTCCAGTACTTCATGCATTGTCATCCCAGTCATCTCAAGAAACGAATCGCTTACATAAGTACACTTGCCTTCAGCGTCAGTAATCCATACCCCATACGGAATAGTCTCGCCTATAGTGCGGTAACGGATTTCGCTCTCACGCAGTGCTTCCTCAGCTTTCTTGCGGTCAGTTATGTCTCGGTCAACTGCAATAAATCCGATATTTTCACCAGCCGCATTTTTTATTGCGGTCAGCGAGGCAGAAACATAGAATTTACTTTCGTCTCTTCTTTGCTGCAGGACTTCACCGGCCCATTTACCATTCTCAAATACCTGTCGAAGAACATCTTCGATTGTTGTATGATCCAAACATTCGACTTTCATAAATTGTAACAAAGATTTTCCTTTTACTTCTTCTTCGCACCATCCGTACATTAGTTCCGAAGCTTTATTCCAACTCAATATAGTTAAATCTTTATCTATGGACATAACAGCATCGGATACATTATCAAGCAGGCTGGCTTGATAGTGAAGTAATTCCTCTGCTTTCTTGCGCTCGGTTATATCGAAACAGATACCTGTCATTCGTATTGCTTTTCCCTGTTCATCATAAGTTGTATTGCCAAGAGCATTTATCCATCGTATCTTTCCATCGGGAATTACAATACGAGATTCATTTTTCAGTTGAATATGGTTTGTTATGGCTTCTTCTATTCTATCCTCAGTGTCTTTTCTGTCATCTGGATGAATAACACTTCGCCATGATTCGAAAGTAGCTTCATTTTTAGATGAATCCATCCCAAAAAGCCCGAACACTTCTGGTGACCATAAAAGCTTTCCCGTTTGTATGTCCCAATCCCACCATCCGGCTCCGGCACCTTGCTGCGCCAATTCAAGACGCTCATTCGCCAGACGTATAGCTTCTTCGTCTTTCTTTCGCTCGGTTATGTCTGTGAAAATTACGGCTACTTGATTCTCTGCGGGTCGGAATGCGTAGACTTCGTAATATCTGTCGAGAGGTTCGGAGAAATTCTCGAACTTCTTCGAGATGCCTGTTAAGGCAACTTCGCCATATTCGTCAATCCAGAACTGCTCTATGCCTGGAATAACCTCTTTTACAGTTTTTCCCTCGATATCCTTTGCGCTCAAGCCGGTAAGAGTCTCGAAGGCGGGATTTACTTTGAGGAACCTGTAGTCTTGAGGCTTGCCTTTTTTATCGAGGATTATTTCGTGAAGCGAGAAACCTTCCGACATCGTATTGAAAAGTCTGCGGTACTTCCTTTCACTTTCCGCGAGAGCATGCTGTGCCTGCCTTGTTTTTGTTATATCCCGGCCGTACAGGTTGACATATCCGCGTTCAGTCACCGGAGCTATAGCGAAAGAAAAAATCTCATCGCCGCAATGAACTTCCTTTACAAGATACCGATTCGAGTTCAGAGCCTCGTAAACTGCTTTGCGCCAGTCTTTAGGTGCCATCTGGCCTGCCTTGCAAAGCCACTTATCCAGGAGCACCTGGCCCGGCGTATTGCTGTAAATAATCGTTCCGTCCTTTTTTATGCGCAGCACGGGGAATGGGTCTTCTTCCGGAAATTTCGCAAGGTTTTCTGCCTGCTCTTCCGCACGTTTTCGGGCGGAAATATCTATTACCGCGATGCGGCAGTGAGTTACCTCGCCGGCAGAATCGGTAACAGGCTCCATTAGAAGCTCGGCTTCGAACGCGCCATTATCTTTACTGAGCATTTTCAAATCAAAACGTCTGCTTTCTGCCGTCTTAAACACCTCAAGCCGCTTAACATAAAAAACGTCTTTGTCCTTCGTTTCGATACGAGCTGCAAAGTGACGCTTCAGCAAACGGCTTTTCTCTATTGCCACCATGGAAGCGCCGGTGAGATTTACTTCAGTTATAATGCCTTTTCTATCCACAACAAAGTAGCCTGTCGGCGCGAAATCGAATAAATCGGTATATTTATTGCGGCTCTCCTCAAGCTCTAGCTGAGCCTTGCGAAGCTCGGCGTTCTGCATCTCAAGCTCGATCTGGTGAACACCAAGCTCGTGAAGAATCTTCGTGGAATCCTCCTGATAATTTTGTGCAAGCTCGATGATTTTCTTATCGATTTTCTTTTCCGCCTCCCTGCGAAGCTCTTTCATTTCGGGGCTTAGTTCTTTTTTCTTTT
>JARRRJ010000247.1:0-8349 GCA_037380865.1 Sedimentisphaerales bacterium | reverse complement strand
GCGCTATAGAGATTCCGGAAAAAGGCGTGGATTTTTATACCATAAAAGACGTGCCGCACGGAGACATTCGCTCGAAACGCTACTTCTCGAAATATACGAACTCATGGAGAAGACTGAATATTTACACGCCGCCGGGATACGATACGCAAACCGATAAAAAATATCCTGTGCTTTATATCCAGCACGGCGGCGGGGAAAACGAGAGAGGATGGGCACAGCAGGGGAAAACAGACATCATCCTCGATAATCTTATCGCCGAAAACAAAGCTAGTCCGATGCTGGTCGTTATGTCCAATGGCAACGTACCCAGTCAAAGCGGTGCACGCGGCGGCTACAGCCTTGAAGGAATGTCAGGCTTCAAGGAAGAACTGCTTAACAATGTGATTCCATTTATTGAAAGCAATTATCGAGTTTTGACGGATGCCCAAAACCGGGCGCTTGCAGGTCTTTCAATGGGCGGAGGCCAGGCTTTTTTTGTTGGATTGCCAAATACCGACAAGTTCGCTTCGATAGGCGTCTTCAGCACAGGCCTGTTCGGTGGAATTGGCGGAGCCGGCCGGGGAGGCCGACGCGGCAGGGGCGCCGCGATGGGCGGCTCATTCAATGCAGAGGAGCAAATCCCGGGATTGTTATCCAACTCAAAATCCTTCAACGACAAACTTAAACTGTTTTATATTTCAGTTGGCGAACAGGATCCGCGCCTGGAACCTACAAAAACCGCAGTGGCAACTTTCCGGGAAAACGGGCTCAAAGTCGAATTTGCCTCGTTTCCGGGAGCCCACGAATGGCAGGTTTGGAGAAAATCGCTCCACGACTTTGCATCGCGACTGTTCAGATAACAGTGCTCAGAGGGAGTTTGGAAAGAACCAAGAAAATAGTTGAAACGGGAAGGATATAGCGATAGAATCTCATGACAAGATTCTGGAATCGTCTCTTGATTTTGAGAGGTTTTTGTATCATTTTTTCTGAAAATATACAACGCTGTGAATTATACGAGGAGATTGAAACACGTCAGGCAAAATATTGTCCATCGTTTTGCAGAAATTTTATTAAACTACCAAAGGAGGTACAAAAATGAGAAAAATACTATTCACTATTTTGTTGACGGCCGCGTTAGCCGGCGGAACTTGTTTGGCTCAAGCAGACGCGGCTTCGAGCGGCTCTCAGGCCGCTCTTCAGGCGCATCCTTCGCCGTATAACTTCCCGGGCGTTCAGTATCCGCGGATTGAAGCGGATTCCCGTGTCACGTTCCGTTTCAACGCGCCCGACGCGCAGAAGGTACAGGTGTCAATCGTCAATGTTCCGTTTGACATGGTCAAAGGCGATGACGGTGCGTGGACCTACACTACCAGCGAGCCGCAGGCTCCAGGCTATCACAACTACTGGATGATTGTCGATGGCGCCGTTGTGATCGACCCGGGAACGAACGCTTTCATAGGTTACGGCCACATGTGCAATGGTTTTGAAGTACCCGATCCCGAGGGAGATTTTTATCAGTTAAAAGATGTGCCGCATGGCAACGTCCTGATTAAGAATTACTTTTCGAAGACAGCGAATTCCTGGAGACACATCTTCATTTATACGCCTCCGGGATATGAGACCAATACCTCGACTCGTTACCCTGTGTTGTATCTCCAGCACGGCGGCGGGGAGGATGAAAGAGTATGGATTGAGATGGGACTCACCAACAGAATCCTTGACAACCTGCTGGCCGAAGGCAAGGTAAAGCCCATGATTGTTGTCATGGAAACCAGCGCCGTTGGCGGCCCAGGCGGCGCGCGGCGCGGTGCAGGCAGAGGTTTTGGCGCCGGAGCAGGAGCTCGTGCAGGCCGGGGCGCTCCACAGGCTGGAGAACGTTCGGCAGGTCAGGGAGCAGGAGCCAGACGCAGAGGTGGTTTTGGCGGGATGATGGGCGGCATGGGAGGCGGCGCATACGGCCAGCTCATGATAAATGACCTGATTCCCTGGATTGATAGTAATTTCCGCACGCTCGCGGATCAGCCGCATCGTGCAATGGCCGGTCTTTCGATGGGTGCCATGATAACAAGGCAGGTCACACTGGCCAATCTCGACACATTTTCGCACATCGGCCTTTTCAGCGGCGGCACTATCTCCACAAATGACGTCAACAATACACCTGGTTTCAAAGAGAAGGTAAAACTCGTATTCATGAGTTACGGCAGTCTCGAGCGAGGTTCCGCTACTGTAAAGAACGCCGCAGATGCGCTTCAGCAGGCCGACATAAATGGTGTCTCCTACGTCTCACCGGGTACAGCCCACGAGTGGCAATCGTGGCGGCGAAGCCTGTATCATTTCTCGCAATTGTTGTTTCAGGATTAAACTATTGAGATGACCAGGCTCTGTTGGAAAGACAACTCTAACACATTATCTAAGGAGATTTTGAAATGAATCACAGGCTTATAATTATCCTGCTCGCGATCGCAGTAACGAGCGGAACGTGTTTAGCTCAAGCAGGTAACTCTCAGGCCGGCACAAGACTTGAGATGGTTCCCGCTCCCGTAAGTGCGGCTGATGCGCCGGCCTTCGAGGCGCATCCCTCACCTTACAATATCCCGGGTGTCCAGTTTCCGCGGATTGAAGCTGACTCGCGCGTCACCTTCCACTTTACCGCTCCCGATGCGCAGAAGGTGCAGGTCGCTCTTGTCACTTCAGGACAGAATTCGCTCCAGCCGCTTCCATATGATATGGTCAAAGGTGACGACGGCGTGTGGACCTATACTACCGAGGAACCGCAGAGCCCGGGTTATCACAACTACTGGATGCTCGTAGACGGCGCAGCCGTGCTGGACCCGGGCACAAACGCCTTCATCGGTTACAGTCACATGTGCAACGCTTTTGAAATCCCTGAGCCCGGCGTAACTTATTATGACTTGAAAGATGTTCCCCATGGTAACGTGCTTATCAAGAATTACTTTTCCAAGACGTCCAATTCCTGGAGGCATATCTTTGTTTACACGCCTCCGGATTACGATAAAGACCTCGAAAAACGTTATCCCGTGCTCTATCTCCAGCACGGCGGCGGCGAGGACGAGCGTGTATGGATCGAGATGGGCCGCACCAATCTTATCCTCGACAACCTCCTCGCTGAAGGCAAGGTTAAGCCCATGATTGCTGTCATGGAAACCAGTGCCGTCGGCGGCCCGGGCGGCGCACGTCGTGGCGCAGGCAGAGGTTTTGGCGCAACAGCAGGAGCCCGCGCAGGCAGAGGCGCTCCCCGAGCAGGCGCACCCGGCGCTGGACGAGGTGCCCGAGCAGGTGCCGGCACCGCGCGCAGAGGCGGATTTGGTGGTTTCGGCGGACCGGGAGGCGGTCCCTACGGCCAACTTATGGTCAATGACTTGATCCCATGGATTGACAGCAACTTCCGAACTCTGACTGACAAGGACCATCGGGCCATGGCAGGCCTTTCTATGGGCGGCATGCAGACTGCGTCTGTCACTATGGTCAACCTCGATAAGTTCTCCTACATAGGCTTGTTCAGCGGCGGTGCGGCAACTGGTTTTGGCGGCCGCGGCGGAGCAGCCGCTCAACAAACGCTGGACCTGCAAAACATCTACAGCGGCGCTATGGCTGACCCCGCGGAATTCAACAAGAAAGTGAAGGTGCTTTTCATGAGTTTCGGTACGGAACCTCCGCTGGAGAACCCCGAAGGCTTGAAGAGACACCAGGAGCAGCTCATCGCGGCCGGGATCAAGAATAGCTATGTCTATCTCTCCCCGGGAACCTCGCACGAGTGGCAGACCTGGAGAAGGAGCCTGTATACTTTTGCTCCTCTTCTGTTTAAAGATTAGGAACCTGGATGAATAGAACCGGATTTATGGAGATTACCATTATGAAGAAAGGATTATTTACTTTACTAATGGTTCTTTCAGTTGGCGGAACCTGTTTAGCTCAGACGAGCAAGGCAGCATTATTCACAATGAAAGACGACGGCGACTGGCACAAGGTGAGCACTACACACCGCCTGTCAGAAAGACGCTAATGGTCTCTGGAACGTAGTCATCCCGGGTACTGAGCCGGGATTCCAGATTTATCGTTTCATCGTGGACGGTGTGAGCATGATGGATCCCGGCTGCATTCCGTTCTATGTGAATGGATACACCAGCGCGATTGACTATCCCGCTCCGGATGATGAGTACTATCTTATCAAACAGGTCCCTCATGGTGATGTGCGTGAACACTGGTTCTATTCCAGGATCGAACAGAAATTCCGCCGCTCGTTTGTCTATACTCCCGCTGAATATGAGAAAAATCCGAATAAACGCTACCCTGTGCTCTATTTGCAGCATGGCGCAGGTGAGAATGAAAGCGAATGGACACATGCAGGCATGATGAACAACATCCTTGATAACCTTATTGCCGAGGATAAAGCTGTTCCAATGATTGTTGTGATGAACAACGATTTTGTATATAAACCCGGTGACGTTCCGGGTCGTATGGCACTTGCCCCGGACTGGGCGGGAAATTTCCGCGAAATGCTTATCAATGAAGCTATTCCCGATATAGATGCATATTACCGTACAATTGCCGATCAGCAGCATCGTGCTATGGCAGGTCTGTCACTGGGCGGAATGCTGACCAATCAAGTCGGTATGGAGAACACAGACGTGTTTGCGTACTATGGTCTCTTCAGCGGCGGCATCGTAGGCGATCCTGCCTCCGCGCACAATGGCATCATGGCTAACGCAGAAGAATTCAACAGGAAGGTGAAACTGATTTTCGAAAGCTGCGGCTCGCGCGAGAATCCGGAGCGTCTGCGTGCCAATGTTGACCAGCTTAAAGCAGCCGGAATAAACGCTGTGTCATACGTATCTCCCGACACGGCGCACGAGTGGCAGACATGGCGAAGAAGCCTGTATCAGTTCGCACCGCTTCTGTTTAAAGACTCAAATAATTGAATGAATAGAATAACAGTAGATTTATGAAGAAAATTGTAATATAATTGAAGGAGATTATTATTATGAAACAAGCATTATTATCTGCTTTAATCTCAGCTGTCTTGGTGAGCGGAATATGTTTAGCTCAGACGGACCAGCCTGCAATAGCCGACGACTGGAAGCCCTCAAGCCTGAATCAGCTTGGCCAGGAGTATCCCCAGGTCAACTCGCAGGGTTATGCTCGCTTTCGCATCGTTGCGCCTCAGGCTCAAAGTGTTACTGTGGGTTTGGGCCGAACTCAGTTGACGAAAGATGAAAACGGAGTTTGGACAGGCACGACAGCCCAGCCGCTGGACCCCGGTTTCCACTACTACCATCTCACAATCGACGGAGCGGCTCTCAACGATCCCGGAACTAATTGCTTCTACGGTTCCTCTCGTTTGGAAAGCGGCATCGAAATACCGGCACCGGATGAAGACTTTTACGCAGAAAAAAACGTTCCGCACGGAGAGATTCGTTCGAGATACTACTACGTGGAAGAAAGCGGCAAACAGCGTCACGCATATATTTATACTCCGCCGGGATATGACAAAGATACAACTACTCGCTACCCTGTGCTCTACCTCCAGCATGGCATGGGAGAAGACAGGACAGCCTGGTCAAATCAGGGTCGCGCAGGTTTCATTCTTGATAATCTCATCGCCGAAGGAAAAGCCAAACCCATGATCATAGTCATGGAAGACGGCGGCATTGCCGGTGGTTTTGGCGGCGGTAATCGCGGCAGGGGACGCGGCGCAGGCGGAGGCTTTGGCGGCGGTCGTGGTGCTCGCGGCGGCGCAGGCGGACCGGTAGGACAGGCTCAATTTAATCCCGCCAACGGGGTATTTGCCCAGGTCCAGGCTGACGAAGGTTCAACTCGCAGCGGAAATCGCGCTGGCAGGATGGGTCGAGGTATGACTCGCGGCGGCACACGTGGCGGCTTCGGCGGCGGCATGCGCGGCGGCGGATTGGGCGGCGCATTCGTACAGGAAATTATATCTGAAGTCATCCCCATGGTCGATTCGAACTACAGGACGATTCCTGATCGTGAGCACAGAGCCATGGCCGGACTTTCACTCGGCGGAACGCAAACCTATCAGATTACACAGAACAACCTCGACAAGTTTGCAAATATCGGTGTTTTCAGCGCGCCTTTCGGATTTCCAGGTGTGGAAACAGGATATAACGGCCTGCTTGCGAACCCTGATGAATTCGCAAAACAAGTCAAAGTATTCTTTATAAGCATGGGCTCGAAAGAGGGACCCGGTACAGGCCGAAGCATTGATGAACAATTGACACAGGCGGGAGTCAAGCACGTCTATTATGAAT
This sequence comes from Sedimentisphaerales bacterium, assembly GCA_037380865.1. Classification (GTDB taxonomy): domain Bacteria; phylum Planctomycetota; class Phycisphaerae; order Sedimentisphaerales; family Anaerobacaceae; genus JAFGPS01. The sequence continues at coordinate 2,083 of JARRRJ010000247.1, read as the reverse complement.
CGCCTGGAACTGCGCACGAATTTCTGACGTGGCGCAGAAGTCTAAACAGATTTGCCCAGCTTATCTTCCGGGATTAATAGGATTTACAGGTGGGTCTATCAACTGACAGAAGTATAAATGACGAAAGGTAAAAACCGAATGAGGCTTGATATGAAAAAGAACATTGTGACGTTCAGGAACTTTTTGTTAACAGTGTGTTTGACTGTTTGTATTCCCGGCGGTGTCCAGGTGACTTTTGCCGCTATATCTCTGCCGGCATTTACAGGCACACTCACCGGCGAAGCACCTCCTCCCGCTGAGCCGCTCAGCCTCTGGTATCGCGAGCCTGCCCAGGCCTGGACCAGCGCTTTGCCTGTAGGCAATGGCAAACAGGGTGCGATGATGTTCGGAGGAATTGATTCCGAAGCCATTTGCCTCAATGAGGACACTCTCTGGGCCGGCGGTCCATACACTCCTGATAACGCAAACGCGCCTGAGGCGCTTCCCCAGGTCAGACAGCTCCTCTTTGATGGTCAATATCGTGAAGCTGAACGTCTCATCGGGCAGCGAATGATGGCAAATCCTATCGGCCAGCTTCCCTATCAGCCCATCGGTGACATCCTGCTGACTTTCCCGAAAGTGGAAACTGCTGAGAATTATCGTCGCGATTTGAATCTCCGCACTGCTACTGCAAGCGTCCAGTTTACATCTGAAGGTGTCACATACACGCGTGAGCTGTTTGCAAGCTATCCCGACAATGTCATAGTTCTACGTCTGACAGCCAGTAAACCCGGACAAATCAGCTTCAAGCTCTCCATGCAGACTGGCGAAAACATCGTTAATAGTGAAGGTACCGACGATACGTTTATTTTGAACGGTACGAATCGTTCCTCATCGGGCATTGACGGGGCACTTAAGTTCCAGACGAGGGCAAAGATCCTCCATACCGGCGGCACGCTCACCAAAGATACACGTGAAATACCGACTCCCCCGGAGCCTGCCGGAGCCGGTGCTCGGCGCGGTCGCGGCTTTGGTCGTGGTGGTAATCGCGGCGGCGGCAGTAATCAGAGTACCAGCGAATATTCCCTGGAAGGTGCCGACAGTGCAATTATTCTGATCGCTTCGGCAACCAGCTACAAGAACTTCAATGACGTCACAGGTGACCCGGATGCACTCGCAGCCGCTATCATTGACAAGGCGTCCGACAAAAGCTATGACGCTCTGCGAAAAGACCAGCTTACCGATTACCAGAATATTTTCGGTCGTGTGTCACTCGACCTGGGAACCAGCGACGACGTTAAACTCCCGACCGACCAGCAAATCCAGAATTTCCCTAACAGTGACAACCCGGCACTGGTCACTCTGTATTTCCAATATGGGCGTTACCTTTTGATAGGCTCTTCCCTTCCCGGAAGCCAGCCTGCAAACCTGCAGGGCGTCTGGAACAGCGACACTAATCCCTCGTGGGGCAGTAAATACACAATTAATATCAACACAGAGATGAACTACTGGCCTGTCAACAATACTAATCTGGGTGAATGTGTCGAGCCGCTGATGTCCATGGTTGAAGACCTTATGGTCACCGGCGCCAAGACTGCCAAAACAATGTATGACGCCAATGGCTGGGTAGCGCATCACAACACAGACGGCTGGCGAGCCACCGCTCCCATCGATGGTGCGCAGTTTGGTATGTGGCCCTGTGGAGGCGCCTGGCTTTGTAACACTCTCTGGGACCATTATGAATTCACACAGGATAAGACATTCCTCAAGCGGCTTTATCCCGCGATGAAAGGTTCAGCGGAGTTTTTCCTCGATACTCTCGTTGAGGAACCCACAACCAAAACGCTTGTCACCAGCCCGAGTCTCTCTCCCGAAGTTCCACACCCTCAGGGCGCTTCGGTCTGCTATGGCCCGACCATTGACCAGCAGCTACTGCGCGATCTCTTTGCTCATATAATCGAAGCAAGTAAAACACTTGGTGTCGATGAAGAATTCAGTAAGAAAATCGCTCAAACTCGTGCAAGACTTGCACCAAATAAGATCAGCTCCGGCGGCGTGCTCCAGGAATGGTTCGAGGATTGGGACATGATCAGCCGTAATAGAA
>JARRRJ010000246.1:0-5987 GCA_037380865.1 Sedimentisphaerales bacterium | reverse complement strand
TTCATCCACTTGTTCCCTGATTTCTAATTTGCTACTTGTGTTAATCATATTGTCAATTTTCGAATCGTCTTTTTGAATGGCCGCTGATTCGGCATTCTGAATTCTCTGTACCGCTTTATCCGCGGTATTGAATACAGTTTTTGGAAAAATGCCAATCCAAATGATTCCAATGACTGTTATCGAGAGATTAAGCATTTCACCGAAGCGCAGGTCTTTTATATTCCATTCCTTCTCAACCTGTCCCTGGAAGACTTTGAACATCAGCCAGACAGCATAAATTGTCGAAAAAACGAAAACAAACGTTGCGATACCCGTCAGCCACGGATGAACTGAAAAAGTTCCCGCTAAAACAAGAAACTCTCCGATGAAGTTAGCCAGTCCCGGCAAGCCCAGCGACGCAAGTGCGAAAAACAACGTCATCGCGCCCATTCGGGGAACCTTCGTCCACAAGCCGCTCATCTTTGTCATGTCGAAACTCCCGATTCTCTGCTGAAGCGAGCCTGTGATGAAAAACAGCGAACCTGTGCTTAAACCGTGAGCAAGCATAATGACTATCGCTCCTTGTATAGCCATTCGATTGCCGGAAAAAATTCCGAGGAGCACGAAACCGAGATGACTTACGCTTGTGTACGCGATGAGACGTTTTATGTCAGTTTGTGCAAAAGCAGTCATGGCACCGTAAATAATTCCTATTACGGCCAGAATAGAAACCACAAATGACATTTGCATAACAGATTGATAAAACAAAGGCAAAAGAAAACGAAGCATTCCATACGCGGCTGTTTTCGATAGCAGGCCGGCCAGTACAATGCTGCCTGCTGTTGGTGCGATTGTATATGAATCGGGAAGCCATAAATGGAACGGAATCATTGGGAGTTTGAATGCAAATGCGGCGAAAAAGCCAAGTGCAATCCAGAAGCTGCCTGCCAGGGAAAGAGTCTGTATCTCCGAGTAATCGAAAGAATAATCCCCTGTTTTTTGTCCTGTCATCCAATAGACCGCAAGGATTGCAATGAGCATGAAAAGTCCGCCCAACTGGGTATAAATGAAAAACTTGATGGCGGCAACAATTGAATTCTCTCTACCCCAGAAGCCTATAAGAAAAAACATGGGAATGAGCATAAGCTCCCAGAAGAAATAAAACAGGAAGAGGTCCATTGCAAAGAATACGCCGAGTATGCCTGTGAGCGATGACATTAATGCGAAATGAAACTTACCAACTTTGTTATTGATTTCTTTCCATGAAGCCGCAACTGAAATTATTCCCAGAACAACAGTAAGAGCGGCAAGAAGCAGACTCAGGCCGTCAATCGCAAGATGAAAAGATATGCCCAAAGGTTTTATCCAGTGCACGTTAAACTCTGATATCCATTGTGTGCCTGATGATTTTATAATTCCATATCGCGAAATCCATACAAAAATTACGAGGAACGCGTCTCCAGCCAGGCCTGCGAAACAAATCAATCTTGCGAAAGTCCGGCTGACAGAACTGAAAATCCATGCCAGCACACCGCACACGAAAGTCACGATTAAGAACAATAAAGCTATCATGAAAATATCACAATTCCGAGAAGAACAAGCGCCCCTATGCATATACCGCCTAAATACCATCGCAAGTTTCCATTTTGCATCCTGGAGAGCAACCTGTTCCAGCTGACAAATACAATTACATTGAATTTCGTTATCCAGTCCATAATATCATTTCTGTTGATTCGATTGATCCATATATAAGGACGCACCAAAACAGAATAATAGAGCCGGTCAAAGCCGAACCCGGCGAAAAGATATAACCTTGCGGCACTACCAATAAAAGTACTTGCAACTGACTTTGCGAGCTTGAATTCATTCCTGTAGAACAAATAAGTCACACCGAATGCTACTAATGAAACAGCTGCATAAAAAATTTGCATTTCCCAGCCTGGAATTGGCAAGGACAAAGTCACATAGTTTTCAGGCAAAGCGGTCTTCAGGAATTCGTATAGTGACGTCCTGTGAAAAAGAGTTGTAATCAAGTCGGGAATTCCGGATATAGCGGCGAAAAGCGCGAGAATGGTCAAAGGCACAACCATTATCGCGGTCGGCTTTCTGTTTGGCTTCATTTTCATTTCACCGTAAAAGACAACATACAGGAGTCGAAAAGAATAAGCCGCAGTCAGATAGGCTCCGACAACTCCTGCAACCCAGAACCCATAGCCGGCTGCCGTGGATGTGCGAACGGCGTTTAAAATCAAATCTTTACTGTTAAACGAAATCGTTAACGGCGGCAGGGCGGCGAGCGTCAGGGAAGCCATGAGGAATGCACGAAAAGTATTGGGAAACTGTTTTCGCATGCCACCCATTTTGAATATGTCATGTTCGTCATCGAGAACATGAAGCATGACGCCCGCTCCGAGAAATAACGCTGACTTAAAAAATGCGTGGGTGAGAAAATGGTAGATCGCGGCCGCCCAGGCTCCCGCACCCAGAGCAAGGAACATGTAGCCGATTTGGCTGATAGTCGAATATGCGAGAACCCGTTTAATATCTTTCTGAACGAACCCGCTGAATCCTGCAAGGAGCAGTGTTGCTGCACCGATATATGCGACAACATGCATAACGGCGGGTACCATGGAAAAGAGGACGTTTGCTCTTGCTATTAGATAAACGCCTGCGGTGACCATCGTAGCGGCGTGAATTAATGCACTAACTGGTGTAGGTCCCGCCATTGCGTCGGGAAGCCATGTTTGAAGAGGTAGTTGAGCTGATTTTCCCACGGCGCCGCTGAGCAGAAACAGAGCCGTTAAAGTGCAAAACGCTGTCCCTTTCGGAAGCTGTGAAATTTGATTCATCACAGGCTGGATAGTCAGCGAGCCGTATTTGAAAATGAGCATGAACAAACCGATGACAAGTAATGTGTCGCCGATTCGTGTAACAATAAAAGCTTTCATAGCAGCGTGACAATTCTCCGGCTCCTTGTACCAGAACCCGATCAACAGGTAGCTGCATAATCCGACTCCTTCCCAGCCAAGGTACAGCCAGAGGAAATTATCCGCCAGGACAAGAATCAGCATTGAAGCAACGAAGAGGTTCATGTATGTAAAAAACCTGCCGTAGCTTTCATCTTCCTCCATATATTTGACAGAATAAAGTAGTATCAACGATGCGACAAATGTGATGACCACTGTCATAACGACCGCGAGTGCATCATAGTAAAATCCAAACGTGATATGGAAACCATAAATATTGAACCATGTTCCGATAGTTTGAGCATATGTCTGGCTTTCAGGTCTGTAAAGAACAAATAAAGCTGCCAAAGTCCATGCGATTGCGCAGGATGCAATTGTAGGACCGACTGCAATTATCGAAACAAAAGAATGGTTGAGACGCCTGCCCGCAATCGCAAGAGCGAGGAAACCCGCGAGAGGAAGAAACGGAATAAGCCATATTGCGTGAGACATGTTAACCTCGCATCTGGTTGAGTTTGTCGGTATCCAGAGTTTTATCCTTATGAAACAAGTTCAAAATCAACGCCAGTCCTATGGCCATCTCAGCCGCGGCTACCGAGAGAATGAAGAAATACATTACCTGGCCGTCAGGCTGATTCAGTGCAGAACCAGCAGAGATAAATGCGAGTCCGGTCGCATTTAACATTATTTCAATGGACAGCAGAATAAATATGATATTTCTACGCGCCAGAACACCCACCAATCCTAAAATAAAAAGTATCGCAGCCAGTATCATCCCTGACATCATGCTTATATGTCCCATGTTCACTCCTCTGAAGTTGTTCTTTTTACGAAATGACTCGCGCGGGCAATGTGGTGCGCACCTATAAGACTGACCAACAGAATCATTGAAATGAACTCGACACCCAACAGATATGTCCCAAACAAAGAAGCCCCTACCTGCTGGGGATGCATCACTTCTGAGCCGCTGACAGCCGCATGGCTCGAATGGTACAGGATATAGACAAACTCGCAAAATAATATAACAGCCATGAATTCTGGAGCAATCCAAATCCATGACGGTGTCATTTCCCTTTCCTGTTTGATAGTTCGCTGTCCCTGGTTCACCATCATGATAAGAAAGACAAACAGAACCATAATAGCTCCGGCATTAATAATCACAATAAGTGCGGCCGCGAACGGTGCGCCCATAACATAGAAAATGATGCCGACCGCTATAAGCGATATTATGAAGTTTATTAATGCATGTACCGGATTCATGCGTGTTATCGCCGCTGCAGTCGCCGCAATTGCAATTATTGCTGAAATATAGAAAACCGCTGTGATTTTTTTCCCTTCTTAGAAAATTCTGCTCAGGGCATCAAGTCATGCAGGTTGACGGGGGGTTTTTCATCATCTCCCTGACCTTTATCTTTTACTCCCACAGAAACGCCTGCAACGGTGTTCCTTTTCGTACACAAGGTTTTGACGTTCATACTCGCACATTTCATAGTCGGGAATTAACTGAATCGCACAAGTGGGACAAGCTTCTTCACAGAATCCGCAGAAAATGCATCTTGAGAAATTGATCCTGAAGGTTTCGGGATATCTTCTGCCGTTCTGATCTTCGTTTGCCTGCAGTGCGATACAATCGACAGGACAAACAGCCGCGCACAAGTAACAGGCGACGCATCTTTCTTTCCCGTCAGGGTCACGTGACAAAATGATCCTGCCTCGCCATCTTGGAGGCAGTAAGGGTTTTTCGTCGGGATATTGAATCGTGTCTGGTTTGCTGAATAAGTGTTTGACAACGTGAAGCATGGTTCTGATTACACTCAACATAATAACTCCTTCAACTCATTTAACTGCAAGCAGCAAAGCACCTGTGACAACAAGATTAAGCAAAACAAGCGGCAGCATGAGTTTCCATCCAAGACTCATCAACTGGTCATAACGAGGTCGCGGCTGAGACGCACGAAGCAGGATAAATATCCCGATAAATATGAATGTTTTTACAAGAAACCATAAAACACCCGGCAAAAAGGGTCCGAGCCAGCCGCCAAAGAAGAACGTTGTAATAAGCGCCGATATCAACGTGATACCTATATACTCACCTACGAAAAACATTCCAAATTTCATGCTCGAGTACTCGGTATGATAACCTGCAACAAGTTCGTTCTCAGCTTCAGGAAGGTCGAAAGGCAAGCGATGCGTTTCCGCTATACCCGCGATAAAGAAGACTATAAATCCCACGAACTGGGGTATGCAAAACCACATTCCCTTTTGTGCGTTTACGATGTCCGTGATATTGAACGATCCCGACATCAGAACTACACCCATAAGAGATAATCCCATGAAAACTTCGTAACTGAGCATCTGGGCGGCAGCGCGCAGACCTCCGAAAAGAGAATACTTGCTATTCGATGATAAGCCGGCCAACATCACGCTGTACACACCCAGTGACGACATCGCCAGGAAGAATAGCAAACCGATTCCAAGGTCGACTACGTTCAGGTACGGTGCAAAACACACGATCGTGAATGACATCAAAGTCGTTATTATAATGATGGCCGGTGCTATCACGAACACAGGTTTATCAGCCATTGGAGGAATCCAGTCCTCCTTCGTAAATATTTTTATCATATCTGCAAATACCTGTAATATTCCGTGGGGACCGACGCGATTCGGGCCGTGTCTATTCTGAAAAAAGCCGAGAAGCCTGCGCTCGACCCAGATTAGACCGGGAGCGATAATCATCACTACAATGAAAATACCGATTGTGATTATGGCTTTCTCGACAATATTAACCATTATATGCGGCGGCTTAGTTCATCCCTATGAAAGCGGGACTTTGCCGTTTCTATACAAGACTGTACTCGCTCTTTCTGTATTAGTTACTTGCCTGGAGGAATTCCAGTACTTCGCGATGTTCCTGACCGGTAAGGGGGACCAGCAAGCGCATTTGATCAACCGCGGCAGTCCATTGCGCATCGCTGTATTCCGAAGGTGGTCTGAGATTATGGCATCGGCCGCATATATCGGACCATGTCTGACCAGCTTCAG
>JARRRJ010000245.1:0-5141 GCA_037380865.1 Sedimentisphaerales bacterium | reverse complement strand
ATGATTCCAATTTACGAACCGGGCCTGACTGAAATTGTTAGCCACAACAAAAAGCTGAACAGGCTGCATTTTACGACAGACCTCAAGTACGGTGTGGATAATTCTCTTATTATATTCCTTGCGGTTGGCACTCCGTCTGCGGGTGACGGCTCATGCGATTTGTCTGCGATTTTCTCGGTTGCTGAAGGGATAGCTGAATATCTTATGGATTATCGCATCATAGCACCAAAGAGCACAGTTCCTCCGGGAACAGCTCAAAAAGTTACGGAATTAATAAGCTCGAAAACTTCAGTTCCTTTCGACTATGTAAGCAATCCCGAGTTTTTGAAAGAAGGAGCAGCGGTGGAAGACTTTATGAGTCCGGACAGGATAATTGTTGGGACTACTAATCCTCCTGTAGGTGAAATCATGCAGCAATTGTACAATCCTTTCATGCGAAAGAGCAGCCGCATCCTCTTTATGGACCCGATATCTGCCGAGATGACGAAATATGCCGCAAATGCAATGCTTGCTACCAGAATTTCCTTTATGAACGAAATTTCCGGGTTATGCGAAAAAATAGGCGCAGATATCGAAAGAGTGCGAAAAGGATTGGGAAGCGATTCGAGAATAGGCTCTGCGTTTCTGTTCCCAGGTGTTGGTTACGGCGGGGCGTGTTTTCCCAAGGACATTCGGGCGCTGATCCACACAGGCTTGCTAAATGACGTTGAGATGACAATTGCAAAATCAGTTCAGCAGGCAAATATAAACCAGCAAAAGCACTTTGCACAGCGAGTTCTGGAATACTTCAAAGGCAGAGAAAGTCAAGTTACCCTCGCGGCATGGGGGCTCGCGTTCAAGGCAAAGACAGACGACGTCAGAGAGTCGCCTGCTATCAATTGCATCAGGACATTTCTCGAGCGAGGAATTAAAGTTAAAGCCTACGACCCGGAAGCGGGACCTTCGGCGTTAGTAGCCTTGAATGGAAAAATCGAGGCTATGCAGAACGGCTACGACGCTCTCGATAACACAGATGCTTTGGTAATTTTCACAGACTGGCAGGAGTTCCGAAATCCTGATTTTAATGTCATCAAATTGAAATTGAAAAATCCTGTAATCTTCGACGGCAGAAATCTCTATGGCATCGACGTTATAAGAAAAGCAGGTATCGAATATCACAGCATAGGAAGACCGTCCGTTTATACGTAAAATGGCAAACGTTTGCGCTGCTCCTAACCAAGCAGCAGCTGTCAATCGACTTACGTGACGAGCTGCGCAACCGTAAAACGAAATTCGAATCATGAAAGCGTTAATAACTGGAGCTGCAGGTTTTATTGGGTCGCACCTTTGTGAGCGCATGCTTGCGAATGGCTGGACTATTACCGGGCTTGACAATTTTAATGATTTCTACGACCCCCAAATCAAACGAAATAATATAAGCAACTGTCTCGAAAACAAAAGATTTCAGCTCGTCGAAGCCGATATTCGCGATAGGGACGCCGTAAACAACGCGGCGGGTGGCGGAAATGATGCCATAATACACCTGGCAGCGGTCGCCGGCGTCAGACCCTCGATAATGCAGCCTGTATATTACAGTGACGTCAATATGAATGGAACCATGGTTATGCTTGAAGCAGCCAGGCAGTCTAATATAAGAAAATTCATTTTCGCTTCAAGCTCCAGCGTGTACGGCAATAATAAAAAGGTCCCTTTCTCCGAGAATGACAACGTTGATTTTCCCATCTCACCTTATGCTGCGACCAAGAAAGCGGGAGAACTTTTCTGTCACACTTATCATCATCTTTATGGAATTGATATGACATGTCTGCGTTTTTTCACGGTATACGGCCCCAGGCAGAGACCCGACCTTGCTATACACAAGTTTGCCGCTCTCATAGAGAAGGACAGACCAATACCCGTTTATGGCGACGGCTCGATGAAGCGCGATTTCACATATATCGACGACATAATTGATGGTACTGTCTCAGCTATCGAAAAATGCAAAGGCTACAACATTTACAATCTCGGCGAGTCCAGACCGATTACAGTAAATAATTTAGTCACAGAAATTGAAAGAGCGCTCGGCAAAAAAGCAATCGTAGAGCATCTTCCAATACAGCCCGGTGACGTGGACTGCACTTACGCAGACATAAGCAAAGCCGCAACAGACCTCGCCTATAATCCAAAAACGGAAATCTCAACAGGCCTCGCAAAATTCGTTGACTGGTTAAGAAGATAAGCGTCCGTTGTCGATGTTTTCGATAAATAAAAAATCTATTTTTGGAGACTGTAAAATGACTGATGCAAAGAAAGCGGATTTGGCTGGTCCGGGAATTGGGGATTATGATGAACTTGAGAAGATTCTGCCAGATGATTATTCCTCGATACTTTCACCGAAGGAAACTCAGATTGCTCTTTATGCAGTGAAAGATTATATCGAGGAGAATCTGTGCAAAGAACTGGACCTGATTCGTGTGACAGTGCCGCTGATTGTCGATGTCGAAAGCGGCGTAAATGATATGCTTGACCGCGACGGCTCGCGAACGCCCATACAGTTTCACATCTCCAATGATAATGACAAACATCCTGTGGATGCTCAGATCGTTCAGGCTGCTACCAAATGGAAACGCATGGCGCTTAAGGAGTTTGGAATGGATATCGGCGAAGGGCTGCTTACTGACATGCGCGCCGTTCGCAAGGACTACTTCCTCGACCATGACCATAGTGCGTATGTTGACCAGTGGGATTGGGAACTTGTAATAACAGAAGAGCAGCGAAATCTCAATTTTCTCCGTGAAGTAGTCAAGAAAATCTGGAAGGTGCTCAAGGAAGCCGAGAATCATGTCCACGAGCTTTTCCCTCAATTAAGAACCGATAAATATTCGGATTTACCTGATGAGCTGACTTTCATTCACGCTGAAGAGATACTTGAAATGTTTCCCGATTTACCCAGAAAACAACGAGAGACAATGATACTTCGCGAATATCCCGCAATTTTTATTATTGGTATAGGCTGGGTTCTCAAAGACGGTTACCCTCACGAGATGCGAGCGGCTGATTACGATGACTGGGTGACAGAAACAAAATCCAAAGATGGAAGGCCGATGCACGGCTTGAATGGTGACATACTTGTCTGGAACCCTGTGACAAAACGGCGTCATGAGCTGACTTCGATGGGCATTCGCGTAACCGCTGACACACTTGTGAAACAGCTCGAGCTTTCGGGCCAGCTTAATATGCTCGAATATCCTTATCACCAGGCTATTGTGAACAACGAAATTCCCCTGAGCATAGGCGGCGGCATAGGGCAATCGCGCACATACATGACAATTCTAAAGAAAGCCCATCTCGGTGAAGTGAGTGCGACAGTCTGGCCGAAAATCCTGAAAGATATGTGTGAAAAAAAGGAAATTCATGTGATTGAATAGTTTTATAACGCTCTTCTGAGTGCTTCTTCCAATCTCAGTTGCGCTTCCTTTCGCTCGGTAATGTCACGAACACTTTCACGGTGACCGAGCGATTGGTGTTTGTCATCGTAAATTGGCTGCCACGAGACAGCGGCCCAGATTACCTCCCCGTTCCTGCGTACTATTCGAAATTCGACATCATTGCCTGTCGAACCTTTGATTGCCGAGCGAAATGCTCTGGCTATACGCTCGCGGTCCTGCTCATATACAATCGTTTCCGGAAAATCCTGCATAGACATAATTTCCTTCACGCTGTAGCCCGTTACTCTCCGTGCAGCTGGATTGGTCCAGAGTACTCTGCCGGACGGGCTTATCCATAGCTCCCAGTCATAGGTATAATCAGCGATAGCGCGAAAACACTGGTCGGTCATCTGCGCCGCGAGTTCGCTACGTTTTCTCGCGCTTATGTCGTCATAGACTGCAACAATTTGTCCTGAAGGAAGGCGATAGACGTAGTTTTCACGCCAGCCCGCGATTCGTTCGTCCTTATAAATTGAAACGGGATGGTGTTCGGGGATGCCAGTCCTGTACACCCTGCGAAAAACCTCTAATATCCCGAACTTTTCCACGCCTGGGAAGACATCTTTTACATTTCTGCCTATCAGGTCCTCTTTCTTTATATTTTCAATCTCCTCCGCCGCACGATTGAAATCGACAAAAATGAAATCATGGCCGTCATTATTAGTTTCATAAACGGCTACGCCGCTGCTGACGTTATCAAAAAGCACCTGGAACTTCACTTCGCATTCACTGAGTTCCTTTTTAATAATCCTTTTGCTGTCGCGAGGTTTCTTTTTTTCCGTTTTCTTAGCGGCCATTCTTCAAAAACCCCCACTTAAAACATTCGGCATATCATCCTTCACCGACAACATACCTTTCTCTTGCCTTGTTCAACCGTCGATATTTCATATATTATACCATATTCAGTCTCAAACTAGGTTAATTAATAGGCTAATTTTTTAATAGAAATTCTTTTGTATAGAACTGTTAATAACAAATCCACCTGAAAATACTGTTTTAATTTATGACATAGAGAAACTAAACGGAAGGTAATCTTATGGTAAAATATTTAAGCGAGAAATATGATAATATTGTTACAGGTCTATTTAGTGGAGCAATCTTAAAAGGATATCGTGAGTTATACAGAAAAGGAGCTTATTGTATTCTTCATGAAATTATAAATAACCGTCCCAAATGGTATAAGAAAAGGAGATCCCTATGTTCAGCAACAGGGATTATGTTTTTTTCCCCACTAGCGGCCAGATGTTATCAACGTGGAAATAGACGAGGTATTTATTTGAGTCATCTCCGGATTCAGCGATTTCGGGCTGTCTTTTTATAAATTCTTCAATAACGGAGGTGTTGGTTTCCTCACGCAACTTGGTCAGGTACAATCTCTGGCCTTTGTAACCTTCGCCTTTTTCAATGAACATGTACGCGGCGTGCGGATTGGTTTTAAGATTCTGGTGGCTCAAACGTTCCTTCATAACAAATGCAATCGTTGCTTCGCCAACAACTTCGGGTTTGGCGTATACTGCAAGGTCTACTATTCCGTCGGAATCAGAGGTAGCCAGAATACCTATCCCAGCTGTGTTTTCAAAATACGCAAGTAAATCCATATTTATTACTCCAGTATTAAAGTTCGACAATTTGCATTATTGTAACAGGAAGTTCAAAAGATGACAACAAGGCAGC
>JARRRJ010000244.1:0-4408 GCA_037380865.1 Sedimentisphaerales bacterium | reverse complement strand
AGAGGCTTGTGAATACGATTCCCGGCCCGACACAATCAATTTCCCAATTCATTGCTCGCGCCCATTCCAGTGACAGATTCCGTTAAGTTCTCTGCCTGGTTCTGGGGCGTATAGCCTCCGTCGTTATTAGATCCTCTACCTCCTCCATTTCCGCCTCTGGTCCCGAAGTTTCCTCCGCCAGCGCCGCGTCCGCCGCGTCCGCGACCTCCTCTGCCTCCCGGGCCGGATCCCTGGTTACCGCCCTGACCTCCGGCTCGCTGGAAAAATGTTGCAGGTTCCGGAGCTTCAGCCGAATCTCTCAGGATTGCATTTTGCACTATCTGCGCGGCGCTATTTAGCTTGAATTCCGCGAGGACGGGAGTGTAGCCGCTCGGTAGGCAAAAAACAAAATCGATGTCTCTGGATGGAGCGTCTCCGAAATCTCTTCTGCTGTCAAGCTGTATTTCACTGCTCACCTGTATCTGGTCCTGCGAGGCAAGATGTCCCACGGGATATACGCTTATCGCTTTTCCTTTCAGAGGATTCTGCAGTTCAGTGCTTCGTTTGCAAACGAGTCTCAACTGAGAAGGCGTGAATGTTCCTGCAGTGACTTTGGCTTCTTGTTTTATCGCTGATCTCTTGATTCCTACTCTTGCTATTATCGGATTGTATGCTCCCGAAGGTCTGCCCGGCGACTTATTAAGATCTCCGTTTTTGACGAGCTCGTCGATCTGCGCTTTCAAATTATCGGGCGCTGGCCATACGGCTTTATCAATCGGGACTGTTATTGCCGGGGAAGTGCTGGTTAGAAGCGATACGTCTTTTGTGAGTCGGTTGAGAAAAACCTGGTTAATGTAGTCTGCATGAAGAACTGAGAAGCTTCTTTTCCCGCTAAGTGAGCCGCTGCTTATTGTGTTGAACAAGCCTGTGACAAATCCGTCGGCATTGAGTAGTACCTTCTTCGGACTGTCAGGTTTTACGAACGTCGACTCGAAGCGCTCGTACGGATACTTCGGAGGCAAAGGCGCCATCGCAATCGCTGTTACAAGAACGCCTGAAACGATAAAGCCGACAATAAGACCGCAGACGGGCCTGCCGATTCGTTCGGGCCATAAACCCAAATCGACTTTGTCACGTGTCAAATAAACAGACAGAGTTTCAAGGCCGGCAAAGACGATTATGAAAAGAAGAACAAAGCTGAGAGGCTGCGCAAAATCTACAATCGAAGCGGCGCTTCCTTTGTCGCCCCGGCTGATAATTAATCCCGCCAGAGATTCGAAAAAGCTGAACGCCGCTATCAGCGCTATGATTGCAACTATGATAGTCGCAAAAGCTCTCACTAATGTTCCCTTAAGAAACATTAGTACCGCACATCCTAAAATTATTATCAGTACAGCTATGCTTGCCATAAAACAAACTCCGATTTTTTTAACTAATCCATATTTTTTATACCAGCCGGAAGCGCCAATTACTTTGCAGGCTGTTTGCTTCTTGGTTTAAGTACTTTAATCATTTCGTTTATTGTTGTTGTTCCACCAATGACTCTTCTGAGCATCTGTTCCTGCAGATAGAGCATCTTGGCGCGTCTGAATTGTTTTGCGATTTCCTGCATGGGCTGTGTCTGTATGACTTTTGCCAGCTCGCTATTAATTCCGACGAGCTCGAAGACCGCCGTCCTGTCGTAGTAGCCTGTTCCCTGGCAATGATCGCAAGTCGAAGGTTTGCCTCGCTTGTCATATATGACTTTACCGGCGCGGTACAGTGCCTTTGTTTTTTCCGCTGAGATATTGAACTTTCTGAGAAGCTCCTTATCCGGCGCGTATGCTTCCTTGCATTCGTCGCAGAGTTTTCGTATCAGCCTCTGGTTGCTTATGCCCATAAGACTCTGGGCGACGAGATTTCTGTCACCCGTGTATTTAAGGAGTTTTTCCAGAGCCTGCATTACACTTTCAGCTTTCATAACAAGATAGACGATCGAACCGTCTTTTGCGGCAGTACAGGCTACCTTTGCAGTATCGCTATCTTCGCAGTCTGAGACACCGAGAACGTCGGAACCCATTCTCACGATTGACAAAAGTTTTTTTGCGAAAGTTGTCGAGCCTGTGTCAGTTAAAGTGAAAGTGTTTTGAGTAATGTTCTGCAAAGGCTCCGATGGCTGCTTCTCGAGCGTATTGATACTATTCATGAACGCGTCGTGATTTCTAAGCATTGCATATAACGTAGTAGTCAGGCCGCTCTTTTCGGGCCCGCTGATCACAAACAGTCCCTGTTTTCTTTTGTTAAAGCTGCTGAGAAGCTCCAACTGTTCCGGCATCAATCCGAGTTTATCAATCTTGATAGGATCTTCCTGTGTTATTTTCTTGAGCCTGACTTGTTCGCCCGCAGTCGAACCGGCTGTGACTACCTCCCAAACGGCATCTTTTTTCACCTGGTTCCTGTGAACTCTGAACACGCCCTTTTGGGGTTTTCTTTTCTCCTTGATATCCAGGTCAGACAATTGTTTTATGAATCGCAGAAAATGATCCGCCTGCTCTCTCGGTATGCTGGGCTGCTTTGTAATGGAGCCGTCAATATTGTAAGCGATCTGGTAATCCTGAGCCGTCGGCGAGAGTGCCACTGTGCTTGCTCTTCGCCACGTGGCGTCTTTTATGATTTCGTATACGCTCTTATAGCCGAAAAAATCTGCCGTTCTCGGCTCCGGTATCGGAACATCGTTCTTATTTGCCGTAATGAACGTGAACTCCTTGAGACTCTCGAGCTTCTTTTCACTGCTGACCATCAGGCTCTTTATATGGTCGATGGTCAGGACTCGGTCGAACTCCGGCACTCTAGTATTGCGAAATCTTGCGTAAACAAATGACGTAGCGCCAACTATTACGGCAAAGAGGAGCATCCCGACGATGAACACAGGTACTATCAGCCAGACAATCAAAGCCAAACCGCCTGAGCAGAGAATAGCAAGCGTCCAGCCCAACGTGTTCGTGTCCAAAGGTTTTGAGTCCTGGTGAATCCATACTACCAGAGGCAGCCAGATAACAAAGGCCGCGACGAAAACCATAAATTTTATTATTGATATGTAACCACCGAATACTATAGCAGCTGCAAATGTCTCCAGCATAAAGTGCTCCGAAATTTTATAAAATACCATCTGTTGTTGTGATACCCTTCATTACCATCCTTAATTCATCTTTATTTGGCGCGTATTTATAAGCGTCTTTGGGATCCACTAAACCTTCTTTGACTAATCTTACCAGGTCATACGTGATATCCTGCATTCCCTCATGTTGAGATGTTCGAATGACGCTGGGCAAATCTGATTCTCTTCCCTCGGCGATTAGCTTTCTCGCAGATGGGTTGGCAATAAGAATCTCAACAGCCGGAATTCTGTCTATGCCTTCCGTAAGGCAGGGGACCAGTACCTGGTTGATAATAGCACGTATCGCCAGGCTTAATGTCTGTCTTATAAGGTCACGCTCAGTTTGCGGAAATAGATCCAAAAGTCTGTGAACAGCCTGGGACGCATTGGCCGAGTGAAGTGTAGCAAAAACCAGGTGTCCCGTTTCAGCCGCTCTCATTCCTGCTGTTACAGTCCTTGCATCTCTTGCTTCTCCCACAAAAACCACATCGGGATCCTGACGCATCAGGTAAGTCAGCGCTTCGTCATAATCAGCGGTATCGATACCGATTTCCCTTTGCGAAACTATCGCCTTCTCGTCCTTAAACAGGTACTCGATGGGATCCTCGATGGTAATGATGTGACAATGCCGGGTACGATTTATGTAATTTATCATTGATGCAATTGTTGTTGTTTTGCCGCAGCCAGTGGGACCGACAACAAGAATCAGTCCCTGCCTGTTGTCGCAGATTTTCTCCAGAACCAGCGGCAAATGAAGAGTCTCGAAAGGAGGAATGACTGACTCTACGCGCCTTGCCACGAGACTTATCATGCCTCTCTGGCGGAACAGGTTTGTCCTGAAACGATGTTCTCCATCAACTTCATGAGCGAAATCCAGCGTGCCGTGCTTCAGGAAGAACTCCTTCTGATGTGGTGTAAGTATCTCGAAGACCAACTCTTCCATTTTCTCGGAGTTTATGGGATCACCCATAGTGTTCTTAAGTTGTCCGAACATACGTAATTTCGGGACCTGGCCTACCTTGAGATGCAAATCACTGGCGCGGTTCTTGATGGCGGCTCTAAATAATCTGTTCAATTTAGGCTCGTGTGCGGTCCTCGCATCATGCCTGTTTTGCTGAGCGTCACTCATAAATAACACCATCTCCAATGCTTGCGAGCCGGCTATTTTCTCCATACAACAAGTGAAAACGCGGCTTTTGCCTGGTTGGGCAATTCGCATACCATAAGATTTGCAAATATAATCTCTTATAGAAATATAATCATACATTATAGATTTTTTCCCGATTTTTGTCA
>JARRRJ010000243.1:0-4409 GCA_037380865.1 Sedimentisphaerales bacterium | reverse complement strand
CGATCTTGCAGGTAACCAGAGAAACTCAGCAGCGGAGCAGGTGAACGTTCAGGTCGAGCTCGGGTCTGTGTTTTCCGGCACGTACAGCCCTGGACGATACGATCCGTTTACCACTTTCACCGAGTACTTCACAGTCGGTTCGACACACAACTACTATCTCAGTTTTGAGGGACTATACGGTGACAATATCGGTATGCTTCTGGACAATGTGAAGGTCAGTCTGGTTCCCCTGCCGGCAACTATTCTGCTTGGTTTTATCGGCTTGGGTATCGGAGGCTGGAAGCTTCGCAAATCGATGTAGCGTCATGCCATGAAAATAAGGAGTATTATGAATATAAAGTGTTTAAGGTTAATTCTGGTTGTCTGCGTGTCTATGGTCCCACCGACGAGAGCCGGTCTGATATATACATGGTCGGGTGAATCTTCGACAGGAAATGGAAACGATGTCAGCGTAAGGGCTGAATTCGATATAACTGAAGATGGGGATTTGCAGTTGACTCTTTCTAATATATCATCTGATGATTCTGCGGATCCTGCTGATTTGTTAAGC
Source organism: Sedimentisphaerales bacterium (assembly GCA_037380865.1). GTDB lineage: Bacteria > Planctomycetota > Phycisphaerae > Sedimentisphaerales > Anaerobacaceae > JAFGPS01. Next base: position 3,859 of record JARRRJ010000243.1, on the reverse strand, counting down.
AGTTTCTACTTTCATAGTTCGACGTCACTTACTTTGGAAAGCGCTTCAGGGAATGTGTTTTTAACTGATAAAGATGGGCCAGATGGTCCTTCCGGAATAACAGACCTTTCGTCCGGTGGAGGTTTAGCATATAATGATGGATGGCTGTTCCAGAGTTTCACTCCGAGTGAGTCGATGCCTTTTAGTTTCGGCATCGGTACTGTCGGTAACAACGGCCTGCAGGACGAAGGTTTTAACTTTCCTGCAATGGACGGTATAGAATCTTCAATTTATACAGGTGACGTATATACCCAGAACCTGGATGGATATTATTTGGTGCAAGGCAGTGCAACGTTTTTATTTAGCGGGAATGATATTACTTTATACGATATCGGAGATACAGTTGCTTTCGGTTTCGGCACTGCTCCGGATAGTCTTCATTTCGTCCCGCTGCCTGCTACTATAGTTCTCGGCCTGCTCGGCCTGGGTGTCGGCGGCTGGAAGCTTCGTAAATCAATATGAAAACGACATATCGCATTTGTCAGTTGAGTGGATGCGAAGAATTGTTACTTTTCAGAAAGGATTGAGCAAATGAAGATAAAATTACTATTCATTTTTTTGATAGTCGCCTTGTGTGGTGGACATTCATTTGCAGGCTATATTTTCTACGATAATTTTGACTCCGAGAACGGCGGTTACGGGCAAACTAATTATTCCGGCTTTACTGGCTGGTCTGTTTCAGACGGAACAGTCGATCTGTTAGGCTGGAACGGGCCTGGTTATGGTACTGCGGTTTATGACTATATGCCCGGTAACGGGCTTTACGTCGATATGGACGGCAGTTCGGGCAATGCAGGAATTTTGTCAAAGACCCTCAGCCTTAGCGCGGGTTCCTATGTGCTCAGTTTCGACCTTGCAGGGAACAATATCGACAATGCACCTTATAATTATGATCCCTTTAAATACGGTGACGGGAATGATAGTGTGATAGTTACAACAGGATCTATAGTTAATACATACACCAAGTATTACGATGAGGGATTTACGGAGATTGTACAGCCTTTCACAGTCGATACAGATGGCATCTATACTATCAGCTTCGAGGGAGTAGGCGGTGACAACGTGGGTTTGCTTCTGGATAATGTGGGTTTGAGCCTGGTTCCCGTGCCAGCGACGATACTTCTTGGTTTGCTTGGATTGGGCGTCGGCGGCTGGAAATTACGTAAATCAATATAAAAGTTTTTATTAAAACATAAAACTGAATGTAATGTAAAATCGGCAGCTCATCGTATCCTGCACGGGCACGGTGATGAAGGAATCTTATCCTTTGCGCAAAGTTCGCACCGTTTAAGGATTGCAAAGGACAAGGTCTTTTGCTGCGCAACGGTTGAAGAACAAACACTGGAGGAATTGATAGAGCTGAATCTGTCCTGGATACGTTTATGAACAGTAGTGACTTTATATATAGAGGTGTGGTTATGAAGAAGGTTTCAATTGTTGTAATTTGTGTTTTTACGATGTGCGTGTTTTCTGTCACCGTGAAAGCAGATATTAACATTAATTTTGATTCTGTTGCAGATGGCACAACACTGACAACTCCGTATAATTTCGGAGTGGTTGAGACATTTGACAATGTCCTGAGTATACCTGAACCAGTCAATTCGGCAACAGGTTTCGATCAACTGTGGGACTGGAGTGGAAATGGTCAAGTCGTGCAGGGTTCATTGTCAGGCGCGTACGCAGCTCCGGGCCTTACTGATATTACAAACTATATGGCTGTGCCACAATATAACTCCGGTACGTTGTCAGTCAGCGTAGAACTTGGTATCACATCCAATTATCTCGGTTTATACTGGGGCTCTATTGATCAATACAACTATGTTCAGTTTTTCCTTGGTGACATGCCTATATCCGGTAAATCTGTATGGACCGGGCTGGATGTAAGCCTCTTGGCTAATGGTGACCAGTCTGCGGTTGGTACAAATAAATATGTGAATTTCCTAAATGTGCCAGATTTCGATAAGGTCGTATTTACAAGCATGAGCGGTCATGGCGGCTCTTCCCCGTTTGCGTTCGAATTTGACAACGTTGCTGTAAATGTCGTCCCCATCCCGGCGACGATATTGCTTGGCCTTATCGGGCTGGGCGTCGGCGGCTGGAAATTGCGCAAATCAATGTGAGTCCTTCCGGATTACCGAAAGGTTGGATACATTTTAAAAAAGGGCTTTCTGCACCGGGTCGTCAGAAGCAATGAAGAAGAGACATTCTTCTGACTGGAAAATTATTAGTTATACAAATACATTTAATCAATTCTACTGCAGAGTACTGCTATCATATTTTTTTCAATCAACACTATTCTTTTACCAGGTGCGGTATAAGTATTTTAACGAGAAGGAGATTTATCATGTTTAACACAAGGCGCCGAGCAAAAGTCAATATAAGGTTCGTGATAGTTCTTGTCACGGCAGTGATTGCGGCGGGCTTTTCTCTTTTTGCCGCCCGTGAGGCTCACAGGGCGGTCATCTCGAAAAGAAGCCTCGAGGAAGGACAGGCAGCATACGAGCAGAAAGACTGGGCAAAAGCGGCGGAAGACTTCAGGAAGTATATGAGGTATAATCCCAACGACCTTGACATTCTCAAAAAGTATGCTGAGGCGCTTATGTCTATTCGCCCCATGGACGCGGCATCGGTCAGCTCAGCTATCAGGGCTTATCGCCGCATCGTACAAATGGATTCGCTTGACCAGAACGCCTATGAAAAACTGGCACAGCTCTATGGTGCAGTAGAAAATTTCGAAGAGCTCGCTTATATCGCCCGGACGCGACTGAAGCAGTTGCCTTCGGATTCGAAGGCACATCTGTGGCTGGCACAAGCACAAGCGGGTATGCTGCGCTTTGCAGAGGCACGAAAAACGCTCGACAATCTTATCGAAGCTTTAAACGAACTGCCGCAGAAGCCTGACGAATATGTGCAAGCGTGCTCGCTCATGAGTAAGATCGTAAGTGACCCGACAATCAGTGGAACAATGGATGACGCACTGGATTGGCTCACTGATGCGGTTGAGGCGTGCCCGCAGTCTGTCGAGGCGCTTGCAACCCGTGCTCAATTCTATCGCCAGGAGTCGGATATTTCCGGTTTGAGCGAAGAGGACCGACTGGCTAAAGCGCGAGGAGACCTCGATGCGGCTGATGCTCTTGGAACGGGAAACCCTCGCATACGCCTGTTCCTCGGCTCCGAATGGCTCGAGCTTGGCGAGCCTGAACGAGCCAACGCTGAACTGAAAGCGATCGAAGGTCTGCCGCAGCAGGCACTTGATAAATACTTCATCGATCCTGCGCAGCTGACTATTGGAAAGTTTCTTCTGAGCTCCAAGCTGGCTATGAAAAAGAAGGACGCGGTGGAGTGCGCTGCACTGGCAGAGAAAGTACTAATGGAATTCAAGGTGAGGAACTACAGATCTCGTGTCCTGCCTGCGGCAGTGATGCTTTACATCGCCGCGGGCGAAACAACTAAGGCAAAGCAGTATCTCGACGAATATCTCGATCCAACGTATGCCCAGGAAAAGTCAGAGAAAGCCAGGCTGGAATCTTTGTACTTGCAGGCTCTGGTTGCGAGAGTTCAGGAAAGGCCTTATGACGTTATCAATATTCTGCAGCCTGCGGTGACGATGGATGCATCCAGGGCGGAGCTCTGGCAGCTCATGGCTGAAGCATACATACAAACAGACCAGCCCAGGCGTGCAGTGAAAGCGCTGATAAAATATCTTAACGTTCGGCCCCGTGACAAGGACATAACGCTGCAATTAGCCAACGAGTACCTGAAACTGCAGGACTGGACCAAGGCGTTCGAGACCGCACGACTGGCTGAATCTCTGGACGAG
>JARRRJ010000242.1:5272-9691 GCA_037380865.1 Sedimentisphaerales bacterium | reverse complement strand
GATACAGCCTGAATGCTCTTGTATTAAGTTGTTCTGCATAAATTCTATTATAAAGTAGCAGCCTGAATGAGGCAACCAAAAAGGACCTTTATGGAGCTGTCTGGCCCTCCGTCTGAGCATTCCGGTTGGGAATTTCCTTACCTAAAAGATAGCGTACAAAAAAGTCCTGCGTTTTGCGAGTGGTAATAGGACTTCCAGCACCATGATTGGCGCCAGGAACTACAAGCATGTCGAAATCTTTATCCGCTTTTATCAGGGCGTCAACGAAACGCATTGTACTCTCAGGCGGTACGTTTGTATCCATCTCGCCTACGATTAAAAGCAGTCTTCCCTGGAGGCGCCAGGCGTTGTCAATATTCGAACATTCGGAGTACTGCGGCCCGACAGGATAACCCATCCACTGCTCATTCCATGAGGCCTTATCCATCCGGTTGTCATGACAGCCGCAATTGGCTACTGCAACTTTGTAGAACTCCGGATGGAACAGAACTGCTGCGCCAGCGTTCTGACCGCCCGCTGAAGTTCCATAAACGCCCACGCGATCTATGTCCATATAGGGATATTTCTCTGCTGCCGCCTTAATCCACGGAATACGATCGAGGAAGCCGCCATCCTTGAGGTTATGCCAGCAAACATCATGAAAAGCCTTGGAACGATTGGCTGTACCCATTCCGTCCAGTTTGACTACGATAAAAACCAGATCATTGTATGCGCTATATCGGTTACTTGTGCTGAAAGACTTCGGTGTGAAAGAATCCTGAGGGCCGGCGTAGATGTCTTCCAGAATCGGATATTTCTGAGTCGGATCAAGGTTCGACGGTCGGCAGATAATACCCCAGATGTCGGTCTTGCCGTCACGTCCTTTAGCGACAAAAACTTCAGGTGCCTTCCATCCCTGTTCCATAAGCTCCGAGATATCCGCCTGCTCAAGCTTACAGACTAACTTGCCGTCAGAGACACTTCTTAATTCTGTTTGAGGCGGCATATCCACCCTCGAATAGCTGTCAATAATATACTTGCGATCCGGCGAGTAGCTAACGGTATGCGTGCCATTTCCATCAGTAAGAGGTACCAGGTCTGTGCCGTCAAAATTGATACGGAAGTAATGAATAAAATAGGGATCCTGGTCGGGATAATATCCACCTGCTGAGAACCATATCTGTCTTTTTTCCGCGTCAATGTTTTGAATGCCTCGAATGACCCACTGGCCTTTTGTAATTTGATTTTTCAATTTACCGGTGTTGGCATCGTACAGGTAGAGATGTCTCCAGCCGTCCATTTCAGAAACATAAATTACTTCATTTGAATCATCAATATAATTTACGAGTGAAAGACTGAGAGCTTCGGTATGCGCCGTCCAGATGAAAGTGTCAGTTTTTTCATCTATGATATTCATAAAAGAGCCGTCATGTGAATCTACCCTGATCAGGCGAAGTCGCTGATGGCCGCGGTCGATCTTTTCATAAGTGAAATGATAACCGTCACTATTCCAGCGAGGACGCGGCGAACCAAAATCAACACATTCCAATTCCGGCTTGACTTGTTTGCGCTGAGCTACGTTGAAAATATTTAATTCATAAGCAGCGAATTTATCACCCGGTAAAGCATAGGGCCGCGTGCTTAGTACAGCCCTGCCGCCCTCGGGAGGCGAGGACTCTATCAGGTACACTTCCTTGTTATCTCCGGATTCGACACGCCAGGCAATAAAGGACTGTGAATCAGGTGCCCATTGGATCCTCTGGTAACTGTTGCCTTCTGTTCCATCTGTGCTGAGCTGTATTTCCTCGCCATTTTCACCTTCCTGCATATAGACGTTATTCTCTTTGACAAATGCAACCCATTTGCCATCTGGCGATTTTGACCTCGCATCGGCTCCTCTGCCCCTGTACTGGCTTCTATTAAACTGGGATTGGCCGCTTCTTTGACCTCTTCCCTGCCCTCGTTGTCCTCTTTGCCCCTGCTGGCCTCGCTGTCCTCCCTGACCTCGAAAGCCGCGCTGTCCACTGAAACCCTGCTGAGATTGCTCAGGTATTGACATCGGAGTATCTGATGGTGAAATCTCGTATGTGCTTAAATCGCATCTGTATGTCGTTTCGGAGACATTGAAAAGCATCGCTTTGCCGTCGTCAACAAATTCGATGGTCGAAAAAGGTAATTCATCGCCTGAATATTCCTGCTGTGTTACTTTCGAGAGTGACTGGGCAAGCTTTTCATGGTCGAAAGCCTTTTCGCGAGCGCCTTTTTCGGCATCGACAAGGATGAACTCTTTCTTGTTGTCCCGAAGGTCGTTTCTGTACCAAAAACGGGTATTTTCGGCAAACCAATTAGGCACCACTTGTGATTTGTACATGCCCCTGGAGCCTCTGGACATAGATCTGCTGCGGCTGGCTTGTGATGTATTCAGTGAGGTTTGATTGCTTCGGACTTGTTCTGCTCCTGTAACAAATTCAGAAATCGACAGCAAAACAGCAAGAAACACAAGTTTCGTGAGGATTTTATGGGGGATGGAAACTTTCATGATTGATCAACTCCTTAAAAAACCAAGTTATTCGAGGATAATATATGATTCAATTCTTTTGTGCAGGGATTCAGTATACCTTCGGAATTTTTCCGGGTCAACCATTAATTGCCTGAATACAGCAATTGAGGCATTTTATATTAAGTCGAGAATAGACAATAAATCGCGAAGCCTGTTTTTGTTTGTATGATGCTTAGTCAAAGGCTATAATACCAGAGAAATACTCCAAGAAGTTATTTGTGTTAGGCTATGTATATCATGCAGCAAATGCAGCCTGAAAACAAGAAAACAGATTTATTCACATTACCTGAGCGGCCGGACATTCCTGAGTTTTTCCCGGTCGCGCCAATTCCAAAAGGAGAAGATTATGAAGGCGAATATTCTAACCATTTCCTCTATTGTTTTTATACTGGGCCTGAATGCTTTTGGTGAAGCGACAAATCCAAAAGTAAAAGCTGTAGAGCAACAGCTCGAGAAGGCCAGGCCACTGGATTTAACCAGTGTGCGATTAACCGGTGGACCTCTCAAAGACGCGCAAGACGCTACAGTCAAGTATTTGCTTCAGCTCGAACCTGACAGGATGCTTGCAGGCTATCGCATTCGTGCCGGCCTCGAGCCGAAGGCCGAAGGTTACGGCGGCTGGGACGCGGTCGACAGCAGGCAGTTAACAGGACATATCGCAGGCCATTATCTTTCCGCAATAAGCCTGATGTATGCCGCTACAGGCAACGAAGAATTTAAGAAGCGCGCTGATTATATTGTCAGCGAATTCAAGGTAGTTCAGGACAAACGAGGAAACGGCTATTTGGGCGCGATTATTGACAGGAACGGCACAGATGGAAGTGAGCTTCTCGCACGAATGGCTCAGGGCGAGATTCGCGCGAGCGGATTCGATTTAAACGGGCTTTGGTCACCATGGTACACACTCCACAAAACATTCGCAGGTTTGCGCGATGCATATCGATATACAGGCAACAAAACAGCACTGGATATCGAGATAAAGTTTGCGAAGTGGGCTCAGGGTATTCTGGCTCCGCTCAGTGACGCACAAATACAGCAGATGCTAAGAACCGAATTTGGCGGCATGAATGAAATCATGGCTGATCTTTATGCTGACACAGGTGACAAACAATGGCTGGATCTCTCGTACAAATTCGAGCAAGAGTCTTTTGTCGAGCCGCTCTCGGAGCATCAGGATAGACTCGGAGGCCTGCACGGAAATACACAAATTCCAAAGATGGTCGGTTCTATCGATCGATTCGCCTATACCGGCGACGCGCGCGACATCATAGCGGCCAGTTATTTCTTCGATGCAGTTGTTCAGCATCATACGTTTGCAACGGGAGGTCATGGAAACGTCGAGAATTTTCCACCGGCGGATGTGTGGGCTGACGTTGTCGAGGGACCGGGACGTACCGCTGAATCCTGCAACGTGTATAACATGCTGAAGTTGACACGAAGGCTCTTCGAATTTAATCCGGATGCACATTATGCAGATTTTCATGAGAAGGCGCTGTTTAATCATGTATTGTCATCGATCAATCCGGAAAACAGCAGGACATGCTACATGGTGCCTGTAGGTCAGGGAGTGACACGCGAGTATCAGAACATGTTCAATGGTTTTACTTGCTGTGTCGGTACAGGCATGGAAAGCCATGCATTACACGCTGAAGGCATCTACTACGAATCCAATAATAAACTCTGGGTGAATTTATATGCACCTTCGACAGCAGACTGGAAAAGCGAAAATGTCAAGCTGACTATGAACACGGGATTCCCGATCGGTGAGACAGCCAAGTTGACAGTTACAATTGATTCACCAAAGGAATTTACACTGGCACTGCGCCGTCCTTACTGGGCTGGTGAAGGATTCTCCGTAAAGGTAAATGGCGATACCTTGA
>JARRRJ010000242.1:0-5224 GCA_037380865.1 Sedimentisphaerales bacterium | reverse complement strand
GCGGCGAGCAGCTCGGTACCCCGACTGAAAATACCCGAGGTTACAGGCGCGGCAGAGGCAACGCCGGCTCTTCAAACGTTAATCGTGCACCGCAGGGACCGAGCACTTATGTAGAAATCAAGCGCACATGGGCTTCAGGTGATACCGTCGAGCTAACGTTACCCAAGTCACTTTATCTCGATCCGACACCGGACAATCCTAATGTCGCCGCAATTATGTGGGGCCCTATAGTACTGGCGGGCAATATGGATAACATGCCTGCATTAACAGCTGACTCGCAGGGAGGAAATCGCAGCGGTCGCAGGGGGCGGCGAGGTCGCCCCGCGGTCAGTGTTCCAGTACTCGTAGCTGCAGGACAACCCGTCAGTGACTGGCTTAAACCCGTGGAAGGACAGCCGGGAAACTTCAAAACTGAAAACGTTGGCTTCCTTTCGGACGGAATAGCAAAAGATGTTGATCTTATGCCGTTCTATCTTCTTCAGGATCATACATATACCATTTATTGGAATCTGTATACCAAAGAGGACTGGGAAGCCAGAAATCAATAAGTGTTAGAAAGAAGTCGTAGAGACGCACACCTATGCGTCTCTACTTTAGGTAATCAAGCTGTTTTATGTTTATCGATAATCTCCACTGAGCTGGCCTGCAGACCTTTCTGGCCGATTTCCGAAACAAAACGAACTCCCGTTCCGATTTTGATTCTGGAAAAATCATTATGCAGCACGCTGTTCTTATGGAAATATACTTCGTCGGAAGTATCGATCGTCCTTATAAAACCGTATCCCTGTTCGATAAAAAGCTTATCCACTATTCCCATTACCTGCTGCTGGGGATGTGCCTTAATAAGCCCGTGCTGTTTTTTGGTAAGCTCTCTAAGCTGGCGTTCTGCGGCCTGGAACGTTTTGCCTATTATCACGGAAAGCGGATCATGCATGTCGCCCTGGCTGCCGCTCTGTTTTGCAATTATTTCGTGTGCCGGAGGCACCTTAATATCTATTCTCACCCTGTGAGGATTACCTGTATCGGGATACTTTTGAGGGCGCTCTATTGTTACCCTGCAGCTTATCATATAACTGCAGATTTTTTCGAGCTTTGATATTCTTCTATTGATAAAATCTTCCAGTTCCGGTGTCTTTTCTATATCTTTAAATGTGATTTCAACTGGTCCCTGCATAGATTTAGTTCCATCGTCCTTTCGTAATACCTTGTTCAGTTGCTTCCTCCAAAATAATTTGTCGGATTGTCAGGCCTATCCGACTTTTTTGACGAGCAGAGCAACCGATTATCGAAGCACGTTTCATTAATGACCGTACCTTGCTTTTAATTCTGCGCCGGTAGGCAACGTATTATAGTATTCGTTATCCGGCCCGACATAGCCGCCGTCGGATTTTCTCAATGCGACTATTGTTGTTGTTCCGTCACTGTTTTTGAATTGAACCTGGGTGAACTGGTCCGGGTGCTGCTGAACTTCCTTGTTTTGCTCGTGCTGGCCGATAAGATAACCTGCTCCGGCTCCAATGGCACCGCCTATCAAGGTGGATTTCGTATTCCTTCCCGCCGCCTGACCGATCCCGGCGCCAACTAAACCTCCAATAAGTGCGCCTTCTTCGGCTTTGTTTTGGCAGCTTGTTACAAAGAGACCAGAAATTACCACAGACGTCACCAGTAAAGAAATATATTTATTTTTCATACTGAACCTCGTAAAACAAAAGTTAAAAATGAACTAAAGTTGTATTTGAACGGCTACAGCGACTATTTTTAACTTTAGTTCACTTTAGCTCACTTTTAAATAGGGTAATCACTGCATCTGTGCGGCTCGATTGCTTAATCACATCTGCTGTTAGACTATACTTTTCCGTCAGTTTTTACCTGTGACTCTTTAAGTAATATTCTTACATATCCTGCTCTTCGATATTTTACAGATTAAATCGCAAGGTTGCTCTGTAACACGAACAACGTTTCGCAGCGATTCGGATATTATCTTTGCTGGCCGGCAGAAAACTTTTCAATGACGCCGATAGAATCGATTCTTTCCATATCTTCGGAAGAAAGCTCCCAATCAGAAATGTCTATGTTAGTTCTCAAGAGAGTTGTACCTTCAGAACTCAGCATGTCAGATGAAATGCTCCGACAACTCTGGTTCTTTTCTTTATTTCGTTATTGAGAAGCACTATAGCGTGGCCCGTAAGGTCTTCGATAACACTTATGCCTTCATGCCGCAAGCTATCCCTCGTTGCCGGTTCGACCCGCATTCGGCCTGAGAAGCCTGTGCCGACAATTAACAACTCGGGCTTGTATTTTATTACTTCTTCCAAATCCACTGTTTTCAAAACATGCCCGTCACTTCGCCACCAGAAAGACTTGATCCTGTTGGGAAAAATAATCAGGTCATCGTTATATTCGACACCGTCGATAGTAATATGGCCAAACGAATATGAATCGATGTGAGGGCTTGGTGGATCTGTTTCTCTCTTAAGCTCATGCGAAACGAGGTACTCGCGGAACCATCTCTTCGCGAATATGGCGACTTCGTCCATCTTGCCGGGCTCCTCGAAAAGGTGGGTTGCTCCCTGGATAATTACCAGTCTCTTTTCCGAGTTGAGTTTCTTAAACGCCATTTGATTTTTTTCCAGCACGCTCGTGTCCTCAGAACCGACAATTAATAGTGTTGGTGGTTTCACTTCCGTCAGGACATTGTCGGCCAGATCAGGCCTGCCTCCCCGACTGACGATCGCATGAATCGTTTCAGGCCTTTGAATCGACGCGACCAGCGCCGCCGCCGCACCTGTGCTTGCACCAAAATAGCCTATAGGCAGCTTATTTGTTCTATCATCGTTCAGAATCCATTCTGTAGCGTTGTCAATACGTCCGGCCAACAATGGAATATCGAAGCGCAACTTTCTGAAGCGACGCAAAACCTGCTTCGTATAAAATCTCTGCCACGTGCTGATTTCTCGGGCTCAAGCGGCTGCTTCCCGCTCCGTGAGCGAATATTACGACTCCCTGTGATTTACGCGGCAGATACAGGTCTCCCTTAATAACAGTTTTCGGTGTCTGTATCCTTATTTGCTCACTCGTTATTTTCTGTTTCAATTTCGTAATCATTTTTTTACCTTTGAATATTTTTTCAGAATTTCTATCACCTGCTCATCATCAACCTGCTCGAAATATGTATAAAACTGGCTTAGTGCCCGAAAATTCTCGGGCGCACAAAGACAGATAGTCTCATCGACATCCTGTGAGAATTTTTCCAGAGTCTCAGGCGGCGCAACAGGGACCGCCAGAACTATCTTTTGTGGAAATTCTGCGATAGAAGCCCAAATAGCCGCCTGCATCGTTGCGCCTGTGGCAATACCGTCGTCAGTAAGAATAACCACCATTCCCCTCAGGGACTTTTTTTCCAATACCTTTCTATACAATTCTTTTTGTTTGCTAATCTCATCCAACTGATAGCTCTTTTCTTTGCTGATATATTCCTGGGAGATTCCAAGCGAACTAACTATGGCTTTGTTCAAATAGAGTTTTCCGTCTTCGGAAACTGCTCCCGCCGCCAGTTCCGGATTAAGCGGCGCCCCGATTTTTCGAGTCAGCACAATATCAAGTTCAGCATCCAGAGAGTCCGCAATCGTTCCTGCAACGACGACACCTCCCCGTGGGATTCCCAAAACAACTGCGTCTTCTCTGGCTCTATATTCGGATAACTGCAAGCTCAGCATTTCCGCCGCCTGCTTTCGATCAGAAAACACTTCTTCGTGGTAAGTTAAAATGTTCAGGGAGCCCATTTTTCCTCGCTTCTATCGAATTATCAGCTCGTTGCTGACCATTACCACTCCAGGTGTATTTTCTGCTATCTTTTTGGACTCCCGATAGGCCGGCAGTGAAGAAACGCTTCCAGATAGGATGACTTTACCATTCTCTACCTGCACGTCGATCATATCCACATCTGTCCCCGCGTTGCGCTCAAGGGCCGCCTCTATATTTTTCGCTATAACCTTGTCTGTAAACTCCCTCGTCGGGACAATGGCTAACTCGTTTGTTAAGCCGATAACACCCTTGAGGCCCAGAACAATTTCCTCGGCACGAATTTTTTTCCAGTACGCATCCACGGAGCCGCGTAAAGTTATCCACCCTTTATCCACCAGAACATCCATATACGTAGAATCGATGTTAGGCTGCCACAGCAGTAGATTTTCAATATTTACCTTCAATTCAGCGTCCTTGGGAACTTCGAAGCCGGAAGGATATTCTATTTGAAGTTGGTTTCTCACATTCTTCACACCTGACATTGCCCATGCATCCTCGCTCGCGGCCAGGTACGCGGTATGGTTCGGTACTGTCCCTGTCAGGCTAACCTGTCCATCCGAAACTGCGACTTCCACATTGGAAGCATCGACGCGCGCATCCCAATATAACTGGTCGACTATATCTTTTTTTATATCTTCATTAGTCCTTGTGATAACTGCCATAACATATCCCCATCTTCCTAATTATGAATCCACAACATAATTCACGTCACTTCATTCAAGTCACCTTTGTTTACCCATTAATTTTGTATAGTTTTCGCGAAGTTTGCAAAATCAGCAATATCCCTAATTTATTTAAGTAAATTGCTTATTGTCATTGTTGACCGAGAAAGTAGTATTTACTATAATGCTTTTTCAAATGAATGATCACAGACATTGATAAAAGCCTTTGAATCATATAACATGAAATTGAATGCAGCTATTAATGGTTTGGTCAAAATGAGACAAGCAGAGATATCCTAATTAAAGTGTTTATGTCAACATCTGATAGAAAGTGAGGCTGAGTATGCTGACCTCGAATAGACTCTCATCTTTAATGGAAAGAAGCAGGAACGAATACGAACCGTCGCAAACTCTTCCTATTGTGACACAGTCGCTTTGCCCGGAGTGTTTATCTGTAGTAGATGCATCGATATTTGAAGAGAACAACAAAATTTTCATGGAAAAAAATTGTCCCGCCCATGGATTCTGTCGCGACCTGATTTCATCCGATGCCAGGTTTTTCAAGTTAATTCTTGAAAGGGACTTCAGTGTCTCCAACCCGGTGACAAATCCCATGGCAAGCAGGAATAGAGCATGTCCAAATAACTGCGGCATTTGCGAAGATCATCTCAGCTCTTCCATTATGGTTAATATAGATTTAACAAATCGCTGTAATCTGAACTGCCCGATTTGTTTCGCGAATGCAGACGCAAGCGGCA
>JARRRJ010000241.1:0-6575 GCA_037380865.1 Sedimentisphaerales bacterium | reverse complement strand
GATAAAAAACACCTTGTTTATTTCGAGAACGAAGAGGAATTTTTTGAACTTGCAGATTGGTATTTGAAACATGATAATGAGCGTGAGAAAATCGCTGTCTGCGGAATGGAGCACGCACATCAAGAATTTAACTGTATGAGAATAGTTGATCTGTTTATGAAAATAGTTGAAACAGGAAGTTGTAAAGCTGCCTGGATGCAGGTATTATAAATAGAATAGCAATGAACGTCCTTGTAATAATCAGTAATCCGGAACGGGCCAGTTACAGGCAGAGGATTGCGGTGCATCTTGAGTATTTGGTTTCTCAGGGGATTTCTACGGAAGTTTTGAAATTGCCTCCCAGTCCATTGGATCGCAGGAAGGTGTTTCGGCGAGCGGCTGATTATGACTGCGTTCTTCTGCATAAAAAGGCATTGAATTATCTTGATGCGAAGCGGTTGCGAAAATACAGCAAGAAAATCATCTATGACTTTGATGACGCGATAATGTATAATGCCCAGGAGCCTGAAAAAGCAAGCCGCAAAAGGCAGAATGCATTTCAGCGAACCGCCTGCCTGGCGGATATGATTATTGCGGGAAATTCTTACCTGGCTGAGCATGCGAAGAAATTCAACAAGAATGTGGAGATACTTCCGACCGCTCTGGATACGAAAGCCTACAACATCCGGCAAACACCACAGAATGACGGCAAAATTCGCCTTGTCTGGATAGGGAGTAAAAGCACTTTACGCTATCTCGAGGAAATAAGACCTGCGTTGGAGGAAATTGGTTCGCGTTATGATAACGTGGTTTTGAGAATAATTTGTGATAAATTCATCGATCTTGACAATATGCCCGTGGAAAAACATGACTGGTCGCTCGATACTCAGATAGGTGATTTGATAACAAGCGATATCGGTCTTGCTCCTCTTTCCGACAATAGTTTTACGAGAGGAAAATGCGGCTTTAAGATTTTGCAGTACGCCGCAGCGAGTCTGCCTGTAATCGCTTCGCCTGTTGGCATAAACTCCGAGTTAGTCAGCGATAACATCACGGGATTTCATGCAGCGAGCACATCCGAATGGGTCGAAAAAATCGGTGCGCTGGTTGAAAATCGCAAATTAAGGAGGCGCATGGGCACAGAAGGCAAGGCCAATGTCGGAGAATATCATACAGACATTATTGGCAGGAGACTGGCTGAATTGCTTTTAAGATATGCTCCAGGGCAGGCAAAGGGTGTTCGTGTGAAAAGTGAAGCCTCCGAACGTAGTTCAGTGTCAAATTCTATTCGACCTCTGGTCAGTATTTGCATTCCGACGTACAACAGGAAGGATTATTTGCGAGAGACCATTCAGAGCATTCTCGACCAGACTTATAAAGACTACGAAATTGTTATTGTGGACGATGGCTCGACAGACGGCACCGAACAGATGGTCAGGGCTCTCGGCATTCCCGTGACATATTACTGGCAGCCAAACGGTGGCGACGCTGCGGCGCGCAATAAGCTTATCGAACTTGCCAAAGGAAAATATATTTCATTCATAGATTCGGATGATTTGCTTTTGCCGGACGCGATAGAAAGAATGGTAAGGATCGCAGAAGCAGAAAATGGAAAAGTTATTGTCTACGGCTCGTACTATAGAATCGACAAGAATGGCAGAATTTACGGCCGATGTAAACGCAGATTGTTTAGCGGGACAATCACAAAACATCTCTTCAAAACGATTCTTGTCCATGCCTGCGGTTCGTTGTTTCCGGCAAAAATATTGCGAGAATCACCTGCGTTCGATACTTCCCTGCACATATGCTCAGACTACGACCTCTGGCTTCGCCTTTCGACGAAATACAAATTCATCGCTTTGCCTGCGCCGACGTTTAAGAGACGCAGGCACGAAACAAACCTGTCTATGGCATCGATGGAAAATTGTCTTATCGAATACGAGGTTCTCAAGCGTTTTTATGAAAATGGCGGCAGAAAGTATATTCCCAGATTGACTGCAGCGTATATTCTAAGCAAAAAACAGTGCAGAGCAGGGCGCTACGCGCTAAAGGAAGGAATGTACGAAAAGGCATGTGAACTTCTTGGGCAGTCCTTTCTTAAAAGTCCCAATGTTAAATCACTATTATACTTGTTGAAAGCCAAAATCTCTAAAAGTATGACAGGATCTTGCTTCACAATGCTGAAATCTGGTGTGAGCAGAAATGTAATTTACGCAATAATATTCAATATAGCATTATTCAGTATATGGTTCATTATCAGAAGGTCTTTCTACATCGAACTTAATATAATCAGTTAGATTGGTTATTCATGCCCAGAAGTACAAAAATAAGAAAATTCAGGTACTCCAGAAGCATTCAGACTATAGTCTCAATAATCCTGGTTTTGTCCGCCGTGGGATATTATTATTTTCGTTTCATAGTCAATGCGAATATGCTCGAGGTTGTTCCTGGTAAAGTGTATCGCTCAGGCCAGCCTTCAGAAGCTGATTTAGGAAAATGGGCTGATAAATATGGATTTAAAACAGTCATAAACCTGCGTGCGAAAGAACTTAAAGTTATCAAGAAAGAAGAACTTGCTACAGAGCACTTGGGAATGAAACTCGTGCCTGTTTATTTAAGCGGCAGCAGGCTTGTCTCTCCAGAGGAGTTGTCGAATTTAATCGAGGTACTTGAGACTGCCGAAATTCCGGTTCTTATTCACTGTGAATCGGGTGTTGACAGAGCAGGTTTTGTCAGCGCGGTGGCCGCTTTGGCTATTGGTCATGAAGGATTCGACAGAGCCAAACAACAGGCATATGTTCCTCCGGGACCGTGGAAAAGACAAGATTTCAGCAATACGAGGGGGGATTATATTTACGACTACGCTCATGTTAGCGATACGCTGAGATTGTACGAAAATTATTGCAGGCAAGAGAATGTTGATAAGAACGACTGGCAGCAATTTAAGAAATGGGCGCGTGAAATGCCAGCGTCAGCGGACCTGGACGCCCAGTATAGACCTGTTTTTGGTTATTTCCCGTTTCTTGATAGTAAGAAGCGTTTTTTCCCTATCTATACATTATTAAAAGGTGCCTATGTTCAATTCTCCATAGAAATTCTCGTGGTTGTCTTGTTGATTTGGTACACGAAGTTCTGTCTTAAAGCGGCAAAGCATTCGTAGCTTGATTCAAAATCAGTACAGCGATTCAATCCAATCTGTGAAAACGCTCGATGTCTTTTGCACGCCTTCGTTTATAAAGGAGCTTTGATTTATGTGCTTTCATTGCGTCCAGGTCAGTCAGGACGGGGCCATTTTCTGTAATTAATATATTTGTGTGTTTTAGGTCACCATGAGTTATGTGAAACTTACCGATTCTGTCAAGGAGTATCTCAACCTGTGTTTTCGTTGTGTTTCGCTGATTTACAGGGATATCTGGATCACTAAGAATATTATGAAGACTTTTTCCTTCGACATATTCAGTTACATAGTAAGAGTTCCACACCAGAAATCCTTTACGTCGTTCTATAAAAGCCAAAGGTTTTGGAGTAGGTATGTGCAGCATTGTGAGTCTTTGAGCGTAGATCCAGTTCCTTCGGGCGCGTGATTTTATTATGGTGTGCTGAAAGGAATGTGTAAAGCTTTTGTGGTTGTATCTTTTTATCACTATATCTTTTTTATTCCATGTTAAACGGGATACGAAACAGGTATTCCCATTCTTGAGAATGCGACCTTTTGCCATCAGGTCATCGATCGTGCTTATGAAGTCGAGAGCCTCGCTTTTCGTGCAGAAAGCTTTACTGAAGACGCCTGAAAACCGAGACGTTTCAATTCGCAGGAAACGCTTGCTCGTTCGGAGGGACTTTTTCAGTCCATGTTTGATTCCTCTTTTTCTCTGCAGTTCTATTTCTTTTTGTATCAATTTCTCGTCAGAAGGCAGCAGACGCAGGTCGCGCGCCTGGAAATATTCTCTACAGAGCATTTTCTGGGATTTGCTATCCTCATGGTTTAGGCATAGAAGAAGCAAAGCCAAGTTTGAAATACTCTTTCTTCTCGGGACCTGAGGTTTGTAGAATTGCATTTGCCCGGGATCGAGGGTGTATATTCTGCCGTTTGCTATAATGAAATTTTCGAGATGGAAATCTTTCTGCAATATCCCTGCTCGATGCTGCCTTGCTAACTCTCGGCAAATCATAATAAGCAACTCGATTTTCTTCTGTGACTCATCAAAATTATTAAAAATTTCCAGAGCGGTTGAAGAGTCAGAAATTTTCTCTACTGCTACAGCCCAATAGCCTTTTTCAGTTTGTCCGAAGAACAAAGGCTCGGGCGTATTTATTTTGCTCTTTGAAAGTGTGGTAAGCCCTCGCCATTCCCGCTTCAGGTGGCGCCTGGCCCTGAGTTTGTGCGTAAAGACTTTCACGATTATATTTCTCTCGTTCCAGAGAGCGTCGAAAACCTTTCTTCTTCCTGGAACATGGCGCAGCAGGGCGGTACATTCAATTAACTCAGTTCTCTTTTCCGGGTGCTCGCAAGTTATGGAGAGTTGGAATGGGAACTCACTCATATTTCCGTATATCAGTTCCTTTTCAGCGAGAGCCATCTTACGAACGATGCCCAATTATTGAGATTCCCAGTTTATTAGCAAGTTCTATCGTCTCGGGCTTGTCTATTATTATGGTTTTCTCTGCTTCTATGACGAGACATTTTGCTTTGTTTTTCGCGAGCGCGCTAATCGTGTCCGGCCCTACGCAGGGCACGTCAAATCTCATATCCTGCCGCGGTTTTGATACCTTAAAAAGTGTCCAGCCTCCGGATTTACAGTACTTGCCTGCTCGTTCTATCATAGCGGCCGTTCCTTCGATTGCCTCGACAGCGATGACTTCTTTTTCTTTTACCGCAATTGCCTGTCCTATGTCCAGCTCACCGAGCTTTTTCGCCATGTTCCATCCGAATTCAATCTCACTTTGCGAGAGCGGATTTTGAGATACATTTGTCATCACGCCCGATGTCGCCAAATGCTCCTTACAATACATAGTCGAATCCTCCAGGATTATTCCTCCCTCTGCCAACTCCTCTGCCAAAGCTCTCAAAAGAGAATCGTTGAGCTTTGTTTTGTTGCGCAGCCGCAAGTAATATATTCTGAACGCCCTCCAATCCGGTAAATATCGAAAAATGCGCCACGGCGTGAAGAGCCTTCCTTTTTGGACTCTGCCGACCATTATAGTTCTTGTCACACCGTATCTTTTTAGCTTTCTTATCCAGGAGCCTGGTCTTGCAATTGCAGCGTTTTGAAAAATATCAACTTTATCAGACAAAGTTCTTTCAGCCGCTCCCGCAAGGCCAACGCAGACTACTTTCAAGCCGGCATTTCTTGCTCCTTGTGCGATTAGAAAAGGCAATCTCCCTGAGCCGGCTATTAAACCGAGAACTTCTCCCTCACCGAAGCTGCTATTTTTCTTTGTGCCCAATGCAATGCCTCGTTCCGGGCCATGAATTATGGCTCATGGATTTGCTCGGTGTTCTGGTCATAATCGGATTCGAGCAATAAAGAGATTCGTTCAATCCTGCCCTGGAGCTCGCGGATATTTTGCCGCATATCGGGAAGATACTGAATCATGCTGTACGCACGCCTTCCGATATCGGCTTCAATCGCGGGCGCGCCCAGGATGACTTTATTATCAGGAATATTATTTATGACCCCTGCCTGAGCCGCGATTGTCACGTTATTTCCGATATTGATATGGCCAACTATACCGACCTGACCGCCGATAACACAATTATTTCCGATTGTCGTTGAGCCTGCTACTCCCACCTGGGCAACAAGCAGACAATGCTGACCGATTTTTGCACCGTGACCGATTGTAATCAGGTCGCCCAGTTTGCTGCCCTGACCTATTATTGTGTCGCTCAGTGTGCCGCGCTCGATTCCACAGCAGACTCCTATTTCAACATCATCTTCGATAACTACGATACCTTTTTGGGGTATTTTATAATGAACTCCCTTGTGAGTGGCGTAGCTGAAGCCATCCTCACCTATTGTTGTATTGGAATTAATAATAACGCGATTTCCAATTCTACAGCCGTCGTAAATCGTAACATTCGAGTATATTATGCTGTCATTGCCTATTTGAACGCCGGGACCTATATATGTCCCTGGGTAGAGGATACATCCATCCTTAATTTTCGCATCGTCGGAAATTGTTACAAACTCGCTGATATGACAATCGGCGCCGATTTTGGCACTGTCTGCAATAGACGCACGAGAGCTTATACCCGTTTTCTTATGCTTTCTATGGCCGTGAAGGAGCACCATTATTTGCATGAACGCATAATAGGGATCATCGGCAATTAGTAGTGATACCGAAGTGGTGGCAGTATCTTTACCTACTATCACGGCGCTTGCTTTTGTGGTCCATAACTGTTTTTCATATTTGCGGTTGGCAAGGAAACTTATATCGCCTTCTCCCGCTCGTCCAAGCGTTGAGGCTGACCTGATTATAACGTTTGGATCGCCGCTAACTCGTCCGCCGACATACTCTGCTAATTCAGCCAAGGTCTTTTCCTGCATCTAAATACCTTCTTGAAAAAGTGTTACATTAAGTCCGGCAGCTTTGCG
>JARRRJ010000240.1:0-10984 GCA_037380865.1 Sedimentisphaerales bacterium | reverse complement strand
TGTCACATTTTTTGTTTTATCAGCTTTTGCCGCGATTTGCCTCGAAGCTCAGCCTTTGTCACTTACCAGGGAAGAAATGATTCAATATACGCCTCTGTGGGAGGGAGAACGCTTTCCAGATGGTCGCCCGAAAGTGCCTGATGATATTATTAAAAGGATGCGCTACGTAACGATTACAGAAGCCTGGGCGTCTGTTCAGAGCGGCGCAGGTATCGGCATGCGTGGTGCTCCGGGCCGTGGTGCTGCGCCAGGTATGCGCGGTGGTCCCGCCGGCGCCGAGACAGGTAACGCCGCACGAGGCATGCGCGGCGGTCCTGCCGACACCGAGACAGGTGGCACTGCGAGGCGAGGAGGTATGAGTGGCGCCACAAGGGGCGGCTTCGGAAGAGGCGGAGGCTCTTATAATAATCAATATCTCGGCACAATGAAACCAATGCATCCTGACGTAACTATTTGCGGCAGAGCGATGACCATTCAGTTCATGCCGCTGCGCCCCGACATAAACAGTGCTATCAGTCAGCAGGGTCGCGCAGATGGACGCATGTCGGGACAATATACATGGGGAATCGATCAGCTCCAGCAGGGTGACGTCTATGTCGCAAATGTCTGTGAAGCGATACTGGATGCTTCGCACGTCGGAGACAACCTCGGGACAGCGACTTATCAGCATTCAGGCAACGGAGCGATAATCTGGGGAACACTGCGTGACCTCGAAAGAAATAAAGAGATCAAAGGCTTTAACGTCTTTGTACGCGATTTCCGGCCTCAATCCAACGCCAACAATATGGTGATGGGAGTGAACTGCCCGCTACAACTTGGCTATGTCACAGTCATGCCAGGTGATATAGTTCTCGCAAAAGAGATGGGAATTGTTTTCATTCCGCCTCATGTCGCGGAATCGGTTGTAGTCCAGTCCGAGAGGTCACGACTTCGTGACACGTTTGCTCATATAGGCGTCAGGGAAGGCCGATTTACCGCCCAACAGGCGGATGGCGGCTTTACGCCGCAGATGAACCAGGAATTTACACAGTGGCTCCGAGACAATTTTGACGATATGGGAAAGTTCTTCGATGACCCGAACGCGGCACCTTCGAAGGAATTCATCCAACAGTATTTAGACGGACGTTAGTAAATAAAACTGCTTGTCTTTAGAAATTTATAAAACAGCGCGCAAAACTCGAGCGTGCACGCATGGGCTGGAAGCCCATGTTACGGAGATGAAATTTTTATGAAAACAAATAAAGAAAGGCTTTCGGGCGTTTTTGCCCCGGTGACAACTCCTTTTAAGAACGATAGAGTTGAGTTGGATTATCTCAGGGAAAATCTACAGAGACTCGAACAAACTGATTTGTCAGGCTATCTTGCGCTTGGCTCGAACGGCGAATTCAAGACACTGACCGACAAAGAACAATTGCAAATACTGGAAGTTTACGCTCAAACGAAAGGTGATAAAGTTGTTATGGTCGGGACAGGATGCGAATCGACGGTACAGACTATTGAGAGATCCCGGATCGTCGCGGATATGGGCTTCGACTATGTGAGTGTTCTTACGCCCCACTATTTTGGAAAACGAATAGATGGAGCCACACTGAAAGATTATTTTGTGCGCATCGCGGACTCGATTGATATTCCCGTTCTGCTTTATAACGCGCCGGGTTTTGCAAATGGTGTAACAATTCCGATCCAGACTGTCAAAGAACTGTCGCAGCATCCCAACATAGTAGGAATGAAGGATTCCGCTCCCACAGGACCCGCAAAATTTCTCTCCGTATTGAATCCGAACGAGGATTTCAGTGTGCTTGCAGGCTCCGCTAATTTCTTTTATCCGTCACTGCATCTCGGCGCAACAGGCGGCACGCTCTCCCTTGCGGATTCCATGCCCGAAATATGCTGTGACTTGTACAAGCTGTTTTTACAGGGGAATTTCGAGCAGGCGAGAGAACTGCACTTTCAAATCAGCAGGCTGAACCAGGCGATTTCAGGCTCATGGGGAGTTGCGGGTGTCAAGGCCGCCATGGACATCCAAGGCTATAAAGGCGGCCCGCCAAGGCATCCTCTCAAAGAAATAACTAAGGAAGGAATAGAAAAAATCAAACAGACATTGCGTGACGAAGGCTTTTGAGATGATACTGGCAGTCGATATAGGCACGACAAGTATGAAAATGGGCGTCTTTCGCGTCGTCGATGGCGCACTCGAGCTTGTCAGGCAGTTTTCACAGGAATATAAGGTTAACATTTATAACAAAGGCTTGTTCGGTGACATCGAGCAGGAAAAATGGGACAACGCATTCGCAGAAGGCTGCAAAGCAATGCAGGATATTGTCGGTGACATCGATGCAATTTCCCTGTCAGGCACAACTCCCGGCTTTACCGTGATGGATAAAAACGGAAACGCGCTCTACCCTGCTATCCTGATGCTCGACCAGCGTTCAATGGCGCAGGGATCCATCGTCGGCGTCACTGAGCGCTCTTTATAATACAGCCGCAAACGACCATACTTGGAATGAACAGATAGCAAAAACTTTCGGCATCTCGATGAACCAATTGCCAAAAATAATACACGCATACCAGAGTGTGGGAACTGTTCTGCCGAAGCTCGCTAAAGAGCTGGGCCTGAAAAAAGAACCGAACGTCCTGATAGGAGGAAATGACGCGACTATCGCGGCTTATTCCGTTGGAGTCCAGCAGCCGGGTGACATCATAAATGTGAACGGCACATGCGAGATTACGCTTATATGCCTCGGAAAGTGCCTTGGCTCACCAAATTACAACGTTCGAGCACACGTTATTCCCGACAGGTGGGTTACTCTTCACGTCCTGAACGCGGGCGGGACCGCGCTCGACTGGTTCAAAAATGTTTTTTGCAGTGAGATGAACGCAGATGAATTTTTCAATAAATTCATGTCTGATTCGATTGAGCAATGGTTGGAGCACGAGAGTTCTGTCACTTACGTGCCCTACCTGATGGGTTCGCGCTACTCGCTCGAACCTTTGAAAGCAGAATTTCTCGGCCTGACACGCCAGACCACGCGCCAGGAACTCATGGCCGCTCTCATTCGCGGCTTATGCGAATATCAGAAAGCCCACATAAAGGAAATATCCGGCCATTTGCCTCTCAAGAAAGAAATTCACATCACAGGCGGTTCAGTAAATCCCGCCTTCATAAAAGCAAAACAAAAATGGATGTGGAACGCCGAATACATCGAGCAGGAACAATCCTCAATGAAAGGAGCAGCAATGCTCGCCCAAAAATTCCTCGAAGAAAGATAAGCCGGCAAAGTCATCAAGTCACCGATAATTAGTTTTTACCGGCAATATTCAAGACGGTATTAATCGTAATTTTTACATTTGGCGGGTCGCCGAGTTCCGGGACTACTACTTCTGCTTCGGAGAAATCTTCTTTTTCGGTATAGCCATTAGTTGTTACGATACAGTGCATGCCTGCGGCTTTTGCGGCGAGCTGGCCATTGCGGCTGTCTTCTACTACTACACATTCATTCGGCTGTAGTCCGAGCTTTTCCAGAGCGAGGTTGTAAATCTCGGGGTCGGGTTTCTTCTTTGATACTACATCTCCGGCTAAAATCGCGTTGAAGTGAGATTTTCTTTTTTCTCCAAGCATTCTTTCTACGACCAGGTTTACCGCCCTCTCGTTCGAAGTCGAGCAAACTGCGAGCTTTATATTCTTTGCTATCGCTTCGTCAACGAGACGCGCAACTCCCGGGCGAAGAGGCAATTCGCCTGACTCGATTATCTTCATGAACAAATCCGTTTTGAGCTTGTGAAGCTCTTTTATGAAGGCGTCTTTGTCTTCGACATTTTCGGGCCAGCCGTTCTCGTTGAAGTAATATTTCATTCTCTCTTTTCCGCCTGCGATTTCCAGGAGTTCGCCATATAAAGGGACGTCCCATTCTATGTCGAGGCCTTTCGCTTTGAAGGCCCTGTTGAAAGCTGCCCTGTGCCCGTCACGTTCCGTATCGACTATCACGCCGTCACAATCGAAAATCAGTGCTTTAATTTCACTCATTATTTTTTCCTGTAAATATTTACCTATAGCGTCGCAGGCTGCTTCGCTCCGCTCACAATGACACAAACAGTTATGCTTTTTCCGAACTGCCGAACAGGTTGATATTTTCCACAACAGCTACCTTGAGCTGCTCAAACTGAGCGTCCATGACCTTCAGGGGATTATACTCTGTGTTATGCTTATTATGATAATCCACGAAACCGTCTATGAAAGCGTACTTCAACTGTGTGGAAATATTGACTTTTGCGCAGCCCAGCGCGATGCACTTTTTGAATACTTCAGCCGATAAGCCTGTGCCGCCGTGCAAAGCGAGAGGGATGTCGGTCTTGCTGGAAATTTCTTCGAGCAAATCGTAGGCGATTTTCGGTACGCCTTTATAAACTCCGTGCGCAGTTCCGATTGCAGGAGCGAAACAATCCGGCTGGAGCGCTCTACACATCTCGATAGCCTGGCCAACGTCGACTAAGTGGGAATCCTGCTCTTTTACATGAATATCGTCCTCGACTCCGACAATTGCGCCGAGCTCGACTTCGACTGTTATATCTTTGGGTCGTGCCATATCGATAACCTGTTTACTCATCGCCATATTTTCCTCGAAGGATTTCGAAGAAGCGTCAATCATCACGGAAGTCCAGCCCGAATTGATACACTCCTCGATTAATTTCAGGTCTTTGCAGTGATCAAGATGAAGCGCGACAGGCACTTTCGACGGCCCTGCAATTTCCGAAATCCAGTTCATGATTGTCGGCGCTCCCCAGTAGATAACTGTTTTCGCGGAAGTCTGTATAATAACGGGAGCGTTTAACTGTTCCGCCGCATGGACGACTGCTTTTGATGAACTATAATCGAGAATATTAAAAGCTCCTACGCCGTACTTTTGAGCGGCTGCTTTTTTGAGCATCGATTTCATGTTTTCAAGCGGCATATTTCCCTTTTTTCAACAAACTGTAAAACGACATTTTTTTCTGGGATTAACATCCAAGATTATACGATTCTGAGATTTATTTGCATAGCTGTTTTTTCGGAAGTGAATATTTCAATTTCCGCTCAAATACGATTAAACTCATCGACTGCCTTCTGTATCGATTTATATTTCTTGATGTAAGGAACCATTTTTGTTTCGGTGGCATCGATTTCCTGAGCCTTCTTAAGCACTTCGGCGGCCTTGTCCTTGGGAACGCAGACAACTCCATCGGTTCCAGCGACGATAATGTCACCGGGATTTACAGTGACGCCGGCGCACTGAACTGTTATATCTCTTTCTATAGCGGCGAAGCGATTGACGGCGGTTGCCGGCGTGATACTTCTCCCGAATACGGGAAGTCCCAGTCCCTTAATTTCCTCGACGTCTCTGACACCTCCGTCAATGACCATGCCCGCAAGGCCGCGAGATTTTGCGGCGGTAGCCATCAGGCCACCTATACCTGCGGCGTTCAGGCCATCTTCTACGACAATTATACCTACTTCCCCTTCAAGTGCGTTGTCAATCATTTCAGTGCCGCTCTGAAGAGTAATAGGAGTTCCCGCTGGCAGTTTAGATGCCGGAGTAAATACGGCGGTTCTTGCCCGACCGACAAAGCTTTTCCCAACCACAGGACGCATATCGTAATTCATAAAACCTCGCTGACCGACAACCTGGTCTACTGCATCGGAATCTGACGCGAGCGCGACATGCTTAAAACCTTCGACTGTACTGTCGGCGGAAACTTTGCTACTTTGCATCATCGAACAGCCGCTAAGTGAAATAGATGATACAGTGACAATGACTGCAGCTAATATTTTTCCTGCGTTCATAAAACCTCCAATATAAATTCTCAACTTTTATCAAACGCTTTATTCTGTCCGCGTTAACTTTACGATTTCGTTGTCGAGTTCTTCATTTTTTTCGAGTCGGTCTGCATACTCCATAAGCGGCCTGATGTCATTCCTCTGTTGCGCATCCTGCCTCCTCTTTGAAATCCCGGTCCTGTTCCCGGGTTGGTGGGATCCGTAAAAATTTCCCTGTCCGGTCCAATCCTGTGATATTGCCTGATTGCTTCTTCGTTCAGCTCGAAACCGAAGCCAGGACCGTTCGGCACTGCAACATATCCCTCCTGGATAAATGGTTTTTCCAGACCATCGACATCAATAAGAGAACAGTATTGATCCATCCTGTCTGAATCGTGAAATTCCATGCAGAGGAAATTGTTCGCGGCCGCTACTGCGTGAATGCTTGCAAACATCGCAACAGGACCATTATTCATATGGACCGCGGCGGCGATGCCGTACTGCTCCGCCAAATCCAATATCTTTTTCATTTCAAGGCATCCGCCGCAGAATATAATATCAGGGTGACACATCGCAATTGCTCGTTTCTCAAAAAGCTCCCGATGCGCTTCGGCGCTGAACATGGTTTCGCCTACAAGAAGCGGCGTTTTCACAGCGTCACTGATTTGTTTCAACGCGTCCGGATATATAAAAGGAACCATATCCTCGTACCACGCAAAATTATAAGGATCAAGTGCGAGGCCGATTTTGATGGCGTCTACAACGAGTGTTGCCGCTCCAGTTACTGATACTCACACCGGGAGGCGCTGTAATTGTGTTAGCTATCCCTGCAATTTGAGTAATACCCATATCCATCTTGAGAAATTTGTATCCCATGGCAATTCGACCTTTAAGCCTTTCTCCCATTTGGGCGGGATCTGCTACTGAAGGAGTATCTGCGTACATCAAAACCCAGTCGCGATATTTTCCACCCAGCATCTGGTAGACGGGCACGCCCCATGCTTTGCCCGCGATGTCCCACAGTGCCATCTCAAGACCTGATACGCCTGTGCGGTTATGATCACCAAAGCGCTTGATTTTCTTGTACAGCATCTCCACGCTGCAGGGATTCTGCCCGACGAGGTCTCCTTTAAAATTCAACACGAAAGTGCCGTTCGGACCTGTACCTTCACCATAGCCCGCAATTCCCTGATTCGTCTCAATTTTAATAACTGACGAGCGTATGGTTCCGATTTTAATGTCTGTGATTCTCAGATCCGACGGCTGTGAATTTGTGTTCACATTATTTGTTGCGGCTTCGATATCTTCACTGGTGACAAGGCTTCCTCCGGCAAAAGCCGCAGCGGCCAGCCCGGAGGATTTCCTGAAAAAAGCCCTGCGCGATAAATTTGACTGCTCTATTGACATGTTTTTGCTCCTTTAACAAAAACGGTTAATTTATGTTTCAGATTCTTTTAGTCAAACCTCTTGAAGCACTTCCTGAGCGACGATCCGCTCGGTCCTGGGTTTGCGAAGGCTCCAGAAACTGGCAAGAGTCGAAGCTGATACATTCATCCATGTTCCGAAAATAATTGGTGCAAGTGCGGCCTGCATACTGTTCAGCGCCGTTTTTGCAAGCCCTACAGCGAGGCCGCTGTTCTTAAGGCCGACTTCGATAGTTATCGCACGTGTATCAGCATCGTTGAGCTTCAGCGCTTTGGCTGAGGCATAACCGAGAATAAATCCGAGGAAATTGTGAATGATTGTAGCTGCCAGAAGCATCGGCCCGATCTTCAGTATGTTTGCTTTTTCCTGAGCCGCCGTGATAATGATATACAGCATAATCGCAGAAAGGGATAGTTTCGGCAGAACGAGGTCCATCCAGTTTTTCGGACCTTTGGTGTATTCGACCAGGACTTTGGTTATCGATACTACTGCCACTGACCAGGCAACTAGGACAAGACCTATATGTAAAGAACTCCATGTTGGCGGGACAGAAAATTGCAGGAGATGCGGCAGCAAAATCAGAGCTAATCCGACGAGAAAGCACCCGATCGATAACAGAATCATATTGGCTGCTTTCTTTGTCCATGACACGTTGCCATAGAGAAGCTTATTACAGATAATACCTGCACCAATAGGTACGAACATCAAATTTATGATGCTTATCATCATACTGAAAAACTCGACTTTTATGTACTGACCGGCAAAAACCAGCATTAGAAGAGGTGTAACCAATGGTGATATAAGTGTCGCAAAGGTGGTGATGCTCATCGAAAGAGCCAGGTTGCCCTTCGCAAGGTAAGTCATAACGTTTGAGGCAACTCCTCCCGGGCAGGCTCCGACAAGAACGATGCCGGCGGCTATTTCCGCCTGGTTTTCACCGGAAAATCCGAAAACATGAATTATTAAAATAGCGGCTAAAGGCATCAGAAGATAAACCATTACTGTGCCAATTATTATTTTTGCCGGTTTGGAAAATTCTCGTGCGAAATCGGCGAGATTCAATTTTGTCCCCATGCCGAACATTATGATTTGAATGGAAGGGACAATGAGTACTGATGTTTTAAAACCCCAGTCTGTAAACATCTCCGGAAAGTATAAAGTGAATGAACAACAGGCAAAGATCAAAAACGTGAATGATAGTCCCTTGAATTTCTCTGTATACTTGACGCTAAAAGACAAAGAAAGGAATACTCCGAAAAGTATCAATCCGGATATTGGGAGTTTTCCATGACCCGAGACTATAAGTGCGGTTTCACCTATAGCCAGAAGAAATGCTCCTATAAGGTATAACTTAGACTTTGCGGCATTTTCCATAAGTACTCCTTTCCGTGTGTGAGGGAAAATCCATCTGTTTTTGTTGCTGTGACAATTCTAAAATCTGGCGTTGTTTTAGGATTATGAAAAATAAAATGCGAGGAGAGGAATTGTGCCTCCCACTTGATAATCGACAAGAAATGCAGATTTATTATCATAGTGCTGTAATTTTGTATGTTTTCTCCAAAGTTTTCAACAAAAAACCTGAGATATCAGACTTTTTCCAGAAAGAGCTGAAAAGGAACTTTCCTGTGAGTTTAGACTTTGGCCTTTCAATTCCGGCTAATTATTTGCAATTGTTCTTGAAAGAGTTACTGCCCAGCCGGAGAGGATTATTATGATTAAGGCCAGAACGATGTGACGGATTTTTACTTCTGCAAAAAATTTCCTAACGAACCCGAAATTGATTCCGAAAACTGCAATAATGAATGAAACTAATCCTGTAAAAACCAAAATCGAGCAAAGAAGCGCACAGGCAGGCTGGAGGTTAAAGGCTTCGAAGATTCTTCCCTGCGTGAAGGCGAGAGTCGCAGTGGTATATTCACAGGTCGGGCATGGAAGGTGATACATTGCCCTGAAGCCGCAGCGACCCAGGTAATTGCCCATATCTACATTCGAATGTCCCGCAATAGCAAAAGCGGCAAAAAACATCGCGATAGTTGTAAAAACTATTATGGCTATTATTCTTTGCCTGCCTGAAGCAAAGAAAATAAGCTTACCTGCGCGCGGACTTTTAAGCTTTTCATCCATCATCACATTAATCTGTTGGCTTGTTCGCATAACTAAGTTAGAATATGCGAATTTGATATGAATGTCAAGAGTAAGTTGTCATGAGCGGTCGCGCGGTGCTGCACGTAATACGTACGACGGCAAGCAAAACGAGCAGCGCAAGCGAAAAACATAATACGTTTCGTCAAGAGGATTTATGGAATTAGATTACGGATATTTGAGCAGGCTTTTAGAGACAGCTATCGTAGCGGCCAGGCTGGCTGGTCAGCACGCGATGGAGGAAATCAACTATATTAAGACATCCCTGAAAAGCGAGAATGAGCTGGTAACACAGGCTGATGCCGCATGTCAGAAGATTATTATCGACAGAATCAAGGAGACATATCCCGACCATGGCTTTATCGCAGAGGAAGGCCGTGAGGGGAAGTTGTTCAAGCAGGCTCCTCGCGGCGATGAGCCTGTATGGTGGGTTATCGACCCGATAGACGGTACGAACAACTTTGCTCACGGTATGTTATTGTTCGTGGTCAGTGTAGCAGCCGTGTACCATGGAAATCCGATCGCGGGCGTAATCTTCGATCCGGCAACCGAATCCATGTACACAGCCATCAAAGACGGAGAAGCACACCTGAACGGCAGACGAATTCAGGTCAGCGAAGAAGCGATGGACAGGTTCTCAAGCGCCGGACTCGATAGTCATTTGAATACGGAAGAGAGCATGCCCGAATGGGCTTGCGAAATCATAAGGCGAACAAGGTATCGAAACCTTGGCACGACCGCTCTGCAGATGGCTTATGTAGCCAAAGGAAGCATGATTGCGACGATTGTAAATACGCCAAAACTATGGGACATTGCAGCCGGAGTGGTCATCGTGGAATCGGCGGGGGGATTAGTGACCGACTGGCGCGGAGAGAAAATATTTCCCATAGATACCGACAATTACGAAGGCGGGACGTTCAATACTATCGCTGCCAACCAAAAAACACATGCGGAAATTATCGGAATGCTCAATTCCTGAACCATGCTATCTGCACTTGCATAGGCAAGATGCCCATGCCGCAAATGCTATCTCGGATCGGGAACCAACTGGAGATTCAGCAATCGGACTTTATCTGTAGGCGTTGCTACCCTGCTCCTGTCGAGAATCGCTATTACTCTTTTTTGCGGGCCGTCCAGTCCAATCCTGACGAGAATATATGCAGTGAAAACGTCACTTCGTACTGTGATAAGATTGCTGATGCGCGAGAATATCAAATCGCGCTCCTCGAAGTCACTGATTGCGCCATCAAGCGGCGTGAAGTCCGGCCAGCGATCCAAATCCACGTCCTTAAACGCAGGATCTATCGCATAATATGCCATTTCGGGAACCTGTATCAAATCGCCTATCGTGTCAAAGGCTCCGAAAGTATCCCTGAATGAGACAAGCGCCTGCGCAACCTTCGGTTCCATCCATGGCAATTGCGCTATTACGAACCACGGCGCCGTATTAACATTGATACGACCCTTCACTCTCGTTTCATTCGGGTCTGCACCGTATTCTGTCGGGTCGGTGACCGTTAGGAACTGGAACAGGTTTGCGTAAATCGGGTTGAGCAAATCCATTCGAATGAAACGAGAGTGAAGGGTCGTATCAATGTTAATACGGCGCCGTGGTTCGTAATAGCG
>JARRRJ010000239.1:0-5268 GCA_037380865.1 Sedimentisphaerales bacterium | reverse complement strand
TGGTATTGACGGCAGCAGTACAGCGTGGGCTACGCATTACAGCGGTTTATTCGCTTCGAGAAGTGACAGTTACGAGATAGAAGGACTGAAAACAGACCAGTGGTGGTCCGGTATTGCTCCCACACAAGACCAGATTTATGCGTACAATAGCGAACTTGGAAGCAGAAGAATATACTGCAACCAGGAAGATGGGGGCAATCTGCCTGAATCACTCCCCGTAAACATATGGGATATTCAGTGCATGCTGACTGAATCGCCCATAGCCAAGCTTCCCTTCAGCGCTGAGCTGCGGCAAAGCGGCAGTAACATCACTGTGACCATAAGCAACGACTCCGACGCGGCAATCAGCAGAGGTTTTGTTCTCCTGGACGACAACTACGGTATAGAATTCGACAAAGTCCCGGCGCATGGCGTTCAGGAATTCCAGAAACAAAGCCGGAGATTGACCTATTGGGAAAGCATTCTTCGAGATTTTTCTACAACTTATAGAGGCTCGTTTGTCCCAAATTTCAAGAATGAAGCAGCTTTGTTTGCCCAGGGAAGCCTGCAGCGAACACGGGCTATTAACGATTATCTTAACGATGGAGCAGCTGTCGTATGTGCTGTCTATGATAACGCGCCGCTGTCGTTCAGCGTAAAAGATCGTTCATTCAGTTGTGAGCATGTGCAATTGGCGAGACTTGTAGTTTTTCCGAATGAAAAGGGAACAGGAAATGATTGAAACTAAGCATCTGACAAAAATTTTCGGTAATCTTACCGCGGTCGACGACTTGAATTTGACCATAAACCAGGGTGACATATTTGGTTTTATCGGCCCGAACGGCGCAGGTAAAACAACTACTATGCGTATATTAGTGACATTGCTTGAGCCCACTCGCGGCAAAGCAATTATCGACGGGCTCGATGTCGCAAGAAACGGCAAAAAAGTTCGCAGGGTAATAGGTTATATGCCCGACTTTATGGGCGTTTACGACGATCTGAAAGTATTCGAGTATCTGGAGTTTTTCGCAGCCGCTTTTGGAATAGAGCGCTCGAAAAGAAAATCGATTGTCGAAGGTGTTCTCGAATTGACAGACCTCCAATCGAAAAAGAGTGCGACAGTTGACAGTCTCTCACGCGGTATGCAACAGCGTCTCGGACTTGCTCGTGTTCTTATTCATGATCCGAAGGTTCTTATTCTCGATGAGCCTGCGAGCGGCCTGGACCCGCGCGCAAGAATTGAAATAAGAGAACTGCTTCGCGAACTTAAGCGAATGGGAAAAACCATAATGATCTCGAGCCACATTCTCAGTGAATTAGAGGAAATCTGTGATCACGTCGGAATAATCGAGCACGGACAGTTGATATATAGCGGCACAATAGAGGAAATTAAACCCAGGCTCGGAATTCATACTAAAGTTCGCGTGCAGGTGCTCGGCAGCCAGGAAAAGGCGATTGAATTATTATCGGCTTTGCCGCAAATACACCAGGTTCAGCCTTTTAAGAATTACATATCTGTGACATTCAAGGAAGGTGAGCAAATGGACGGCGTAATCGCCCGCACATTAGTTAATGGTGATATGGATGTTGTAGCGATTCAGCCTGAACAGCTCAAACTTGACGATGCGTTCCTCCAGTTGACAAAAGGAATCGTACATTAAAAACAGGAATAGTAGGGTGGGCTATGCCCACTAATTATTGATAAGGTGTGCACAGCACAACCTACATCGAAAAGATGGAAGCGGAATCAATAGGTATTTATGCAGATTTTCTGAATCCGGCTCGCGTTTTCGGCCCGATTTTCGATAAAGAGCTGCGCGTCTCCAGCCGCAGGAAGAGAAATTATCTTCTTCGCTCTATTTATTTGACAGCATTGGCTCTATATGCACTCGTTGTATGGTATTCAGTTGTACAGGTCGCTAAAACAGGTTCTTCTGTTTACCAGCTCTCCAGGATGGCAGAAGTAGGTCGTTCTGTGATCACGCGAATAGTCTGGTTTCAGTTTGTTGTCTCACAGGTCCTTGCGATTATAATGCTTAGCTCGTCAATCAGCGACGAAATACGCTCGGGGACACTCAATGTGCTTATGACAACTCCGATTAACAGCTTTCAGATAGTTGCAGGCAAGCTGCTGAGCAAGCTATTACAGGTTTTATTGCTTTTGACATTGAGCTTTCCGCTATTGGCAATCTTCAGAGTTTTCGGCGGCGTTCCCTGGCATTATTTAGTATCCAGCTTTTTTATAACTCTGGCGGCTGTTCTCTTCGCAGGTTCCCTGAGCCTGCTTTTATCCGTGTTTTATCGTCAGGCATATCATGTGATTCTGATTGTGCTTGTTGGATATTTACTGTTATTCGGGATTTTGCCTGCTATGTTGATGTCCGGCGCAGCTCCTTCTGCTTATTCCATGCTTGCACTCATAAATCCGATATGGCTTATGGTTGCCAATACCCAGCAATTTGCGGGACCAACGTCAGGTTTCGCCGGCACTTTTATACATTGTTTGATCATGTCATGTCTGTCAATTATTTTACTGATGATTTCCGTGTGGCAGATTCGTTATGCTGAAGTCGGTTCCAAGCGCGAGAAAGACGCATCGAGAAAAGCAATCAGGGATAAAAATGGTACTGAAGTTGCTCGTTATAAGGAAAGTAGCGGTTATATTCGCCGCGTTTTCGGCTCCCCCATAGCATGGAAGGAAAAACGACAAGGCTTTTTCGGACAGAATCGAACAGACAGGATACTTACTATTTTGCTCCTGTGTCTTTTCTGTTTGCTGGCTGTTTCATTCTTGTTTTCCGGTCGAAATACTGTCAGCGATGCAATTACAGGGTACAGCGTGACAGGCATTTATTTGGCTATTATGGTGCGTCTTGCGGTTGCAACGGCAGGCAGTATAGCAGGCGAAAAAGAGGCAAGAACTTTGCCTGTGCTGCTTGTCAGTCCGCTTGAAGACAAAGATATTATTCGCGGCAAAGTCAAAGCTGCCTTATGGAGAAACATTCCCTTTATTATACTATACTTGATTTTAAGTCTTGTCAGAATGTTCAGCTACACGTCAGTAGGGTTACCAACTCGTTTTGCACAATCGTTGATACAGCTACCTTTTTCTGCAATAAGTATCTCATGTTCAATACTATTTTTAATTGGCTGTGGTTCGTTTCTGGGAGTGCGACTGAAAACAGCTGCAACAGCAATTGCGGCGACAGTCGGCTGCTATTTTGCAGTAACATATTTATTTTGCGGCCTGCTTAACCCTATTAGAATAATATTGCCCGCAATCATGCGCTGGAGGTCTTACATGTTAATTCTCGTTTTGTTTATACAATTCCTGCCGATGATTTTTATGGGAGTAACAGGTTTATATTTGTTGAGGCGCTCAATACGAGATTTGCGACATCATATATATTAACTTTGATTCTATAATGACGAGCTTTGCTGTAAAATCCGTTTCGAATATTTTCAGATTTTTTTGGCTCACAGGGCCTTTATTCGATAAGGAGCTGCGCGTATCGAGCAGGCGGAGGCGCAATTATTTTCTGCGTTTTGCATACGTTATTCTTTTAATGTTCTTTATCATCGGGACATGGCTCAGCTTTGAGCAATTGTCGGGTTCGGCCGCTTATCAGAAATCCCGAATGGCGGAAATCGGAAAAAGCGTTGTTGCGACCATAGTGATGTTTCAGTTTTTCGCGGCGCAGATCATCGCTGTTATTATTCTTAGCAATTCCATCAGTGACGAGATATACCATCGCACACTGGGAGTATTTATGACAACTCCTATCAACAGCCTTCAAATAGTAATAGGGAAGCTCTTCAGCAAAATGCTGCAGATAATCATTCTATTGGCGATTAGCTTGCCTATACTTGCTGTTGTTCGTGTTTTTGGCGGCGTGCCGTGGAGTTATATTTTTTCCAGCTTTTGTATAACACTAAGTGCCGCGATATTCGCAGGCTCGATCAGCCTGGCCTTTTCAATTAAAAACGTTCATACCTATGTTGTCATTATAAAAACATTTTTTACCTTAGGCGTTATTTATCTTTTTATACCTTTGATACTGGCAGCAATCTGGGGCGGGCGATGGCTCAATCTCATTGCTTTCAGTAATCCGAATTTGAACTACCCTTTGTTGTCGGGTTTCATTTACCTTAATCCATTAGGTGCGATATCTCTCAATACGACATTTATGATGTCCCCTCTTGCGGCTGGTATCGGATTCTTTTTCTTTTGGCCGATCCATTGTGCCGAACTGGACCTTTTTTAAAAACTCAGAAGGACTTTATCCAGGTAAAAAGGAAATATGCTGGGCGAATATGAAGGTGCAATTAGGGAAGTCTAAGGTTTGCCTGTTCTCTGGAAAGAAGTAAGAAAGCCTATAATTCAGGGCATAGACAATAAAAACAGCAAAATCGGGCTTGTTGCGACAATAGTCACCTTACTGATAACCTACCTGATATGCTACGAGAGCAGATGTCTCGATGTGGATGTTATTCACGCTTCCTACGTTATGATGTTCACAATGATAGGTATGATTTTCAACGTTGTCCTTTCGGTTTCTTCCATTACTTCGGAAAAAGAGTCTCTTGCCTGGCCTATTCTTTTGACAACGTCACTCGATGACTGGCAGATTATACAAGGCAAAGCGATAGGTGTGTTTTACCGATGTCTACCCGTATGGCTCTTATTGGCAGGACATGTGCTTTTGTTTGTCTTTGTGGGATATATTCACCCGATTGCATTGATACAATTGCCGATAATTATTTCAGGTCTGATAATCTTTCTCACCGGGATGGGTTTATACACAAGCTCGCGTTTCAAACGTACCACATGGGCTATTATCACAAGCTTCGCTCTCATTCTTGTAATATGGATGGTCGTTCCGATTATTCTGAGCATCATAACTGGTATCACAGGTCATTATAATGTGGAAATTTTTGGTCTGTATTACAGCGCCAATCCAGTAGTGCAAATCGGAGTTGTTATGAATAGTATAAGCGGTATATATAATTCCGGCGCGCACCTTTCAAGCCTGAAATATACCTGGCCCGCGGTCAGACATTTTGGCGGAGCATATGGGACAACAAAGCTTCTCTTGATTATAATGGCGGCTTATACCTCTTTTGGCCTGTTTTTTGCATGGCTGGCAAGGAGCCGCATCAGGCGTAATATCTTTTAGTCTTTTGAAAGAATGATTGCACTTATAAATAATACTGTGATTGATCGCATTAACCTGGACTGGCTGACGGGTCCTTTCCTGAATAAGGAGCTTCGCGTCTCCAGCCGTCACA
>JARRRJ010000238.1:0-4918 GCA_037380865.1 Sedimentisphaerales bacterium | reverse complement strand
TTTAGCCTTCTCAAAATTTCGCATAGTTTTGTCTTTAGTCTATAGTCGTTAGTATTTAGTGGGGTGCGATGAATCGCACTGCATTTTCTACAATTCAATAATCAAATCTTACGGTATAGCTCCATATATTGCAATAGGCGACATTTTTAAAAGAACCCTTTGACATATATGCTTTTTTACTGTAATTTCTTCGTCAGGGAATTTTGGATTATTTTGACATGTGCTATTTTATGAAATATTTGATTTTGAGAGGATGAAATAAATTGGAGATTTAATTATGCAAAAGGAAAAAGAAAATAAAAACGAAATATGGCGCTATGAAATCGAGTCCCAGCTATTTCAAATCAAGGTTATGCTGATAATTATGATTGACTTGATCATATTAGGTTTTTATGGACTGGCTCGCGCAGGATGGGATGATATTTCAGGGACAATGACTGGAATAGCTGAAATATTTTTAGTTGTTGGTTTTCTGGCAACCTTATTCTTTCTAATAGCTTGGATAAGCACCAGGAGTTCTTCTGTCAGGAACGAAACTAACAACAATCACAAATTACAGAATACTGATGAAACAGTAACCGATAAGTAACTGAGGAGATTTAATGGATTTTCAGGAATTTGAGTTACAAAAAGAAAAAGATTTAGCTGTAATAGATGCATTTAAAGTCAATAGTGCTGATATGGCAATATCCCACAAGATTGAACATCATTTTATTACATATTCAAAGGAGAGCGGCTTAGAATTACTTACCTGGGCGGCTGCGAACGATCTGGAAACATCAGAGCTTGCCGAGAGTATTTGGCGGGGAGAGCGTTACTATTATTTCGACCTGATAATTCCAACTGTGCCGACAATCGATAATATTTTCCCTGATACAAGATACATGTTATATTTAGCCGAGGAGTACAATTATCAATACGATGGCTGGGGACGTATAATAATAAAATAACGTAACAATT
The DNA here is from genome assembly GCA_037380865.1 of Sedimentisphaerales bacterium. GTDB lineage: Bacteria > Planctomycetota > Phycisphaerae > Sedimentisphaerales > Anaerobacaceae > JAFGPS01. Next base: position 3,958 of record JARRRJ010000238.1, on the reverse strand, counting down.
TTGAAATTTTACAATCTTATAATGCAAAAGTTATTTACAATTGGACATTCGAATCATTCATTCGACGAATTTCTTGATTTACTCCAACAGCGTGAAATAGAGAAGATAATTGATGTCAGGTCAGCGCCTTATAGCAGGTATTCGCCGCAGTTTAATAAAAGTGCTTTGGAAAAATCGCTGAAATGCAGGGGGATTGGATATATTTTTTTGGGTAAAGAGCTCGGGGTGAGGAGAGTTGAAGAAAGCTGCTATACTAATAGTAAGGTTCAGTTTAAGGTTATTGCAGGATTGCCTGTTTTTCAAGATGGATTGAAAGGCATACTCAAAGAGACTAAGCACCACAAGGTTGCTCTTATGTGTGCTGAAGCTGAGCCTTTGAATTGTCACAGGACAATACTTGTTTGCAGGCAGTTGAACAAAATTGTTCCAGATTTAGAGATTATTCATATTTTGGGGAATGGAACGACAGAATCGCATGAAGAATCATTGCAGCGGCTGATACGTTTGCTCAAGCTACAGATAGAACTTTTTGGTGAATTGACTTCAAACTCTGTATTAATAGAGAAGGCATACGATTTACAAGCTGAAAAAATAGCATACAGAAAAAACTAAAATTTGAAGTATGTCATATCGGTCTATCGATCTCCTCGCAATGACATTTCTTTAATAAATCCGATCCACGAGCATCGAGCCACAGCTTTTTATGTGTGAATTTTTTTGCGTTTGGGCCTGAGTAGTCGGCTACTATCTGGCCTTTACCGAGTAATTTGTATTTGTAAATTATCAGGCCTTCGAGACCTACCGGACCGCGGGCGTGGATTTTGTTTGTGCTGATTCCTACTTCGGCACCGAAGCCGTACCTGTAGCCGTCACTGAAACGTGTGCTGCAGTTCCAGAATACATCTGCGGAATCCACGAGTGACATGAACTTTTCTGCCTTTTCTCTGTTTGAAGTGACTATTGCATCAGTATGCTTCGAGCCGTACTTATTGATGTGAGCTATTGCTTCTTCGAGACCATCGACAACTTTTATCGAGATAATGTAATCGAGATATTCGGTTGACCAGTCTTTTTCAGTCGCGGGCTCGACTTCTATAATAGCGGCGGTTTTTGTGCAGCCGCGAAGCTTGCATCCATTTTGTTCGAGTGCGGCTTTGGCTTTAGGAAGGAATTCTTTTGCGATTTTGCTATCAACCAGCAGAGTCTCCGCTGCATTGCAGACTGCAACATACTGGCATTTGGAATCGACTGTGATTCTCACCGCCATATCAATATCAGCTTCGCCATCGACATAGACGTGACAAATTCCGTCAGCATGGCCCAAAACTGGAATGTTCGTATTGTTCATAATGTAGCGCACAAACTCGTTCGAGCCTCGCGGGACGACAAGGTCGATATATTCATCGAGCGCGAGCATCGCGGCTACGTCTTCGCGTGTTTCCAGCAATTGTATCCAGCCGTTCAGCAAACCCGCCTTCGCGCCGGCGCGAGCGATTGTCGCTGTGAGTATGCGATTGGTTTTCGCTGCTTCACTGCCGCCTTTTAGCAGGCAAGCGTTGCCGCTCTTTAGGCATAACGTTGAGATTTGGACGAGCGCATCGGGTCTGGATTCGAATACAAGGCCTATAACCCCGATAGGGCAGGTGACTTTATAAAGCTCCAGGCCGGTATCAAGTTCTGTCGCGGCTAATGTTTTACCAACCGGATCTTCGAGCTTTATCAGCGTCTCGATACCCGCAATTACCTGCTCGATTTTGGATTCGTCAAACTTCAGGCGTTTGAGGAGGGGAGCGGTTAAATTATTCTCTTGTGCGGTTACCAGGTCCTGCTGATTTGCGGTGATGATTGCTTCGCTGTTTTGACGCAGAGCCTGCGCAATTTCGGAGAGAGCCTGATTTTTCACTTCCGTCTTTACAGCCGCTAACGTAATCGATGTTTTTTTAGCTGATTTAGCTAGTTCACTTATACTCATTTTTATTTCCTGTTAAATTTTCCTTGACCTATTTTTACAGAATTGTAAAGTATTAATACTCTACAAGCAACAGACAATTGCTTGCGGGCGTAGCTTAGAGGTAAAGCTCCAGCCTTCCAAGCTGGCTACGTGGGTTCGATTCCCATCGCCCGCTTTTCCTGATGGAAGAGAAAATATGTCCCAGTCTATCATAAAGAAAAAATCAAAGAAATTGGAACGAGATAAGCGTACTTTTGATATCATGCTGAGGATATTCTGTATGGACCACCACAATGGGAACGGCGATTTATGTCTCGAATGCCTGAAATTAGCCCAGTATGCTGAACACAGACTTGAAAAATGTCCATATCAGGAAAATAAACCAACATGTGATAAATGTCCAGTCCATTGCTATCAGCCGCAAATGAGACAGCAAATGCGCGAGATTATGCGTTATTCCGGGCCGAGAATGCTATATCGACATCCTGCTCTCGCTGTGTTACACTTATTGAAAAGCAGAAGAACGTTACCTGAACGACCTAAAACAGCAGGCAAGGAAAAGGAAGAAAGGAAGAATGAAAATGGGCGAAAGGACTGATGATAATACTGAATACAGACAGAAAATCCTAAAGAAGATAATAAAAGAGCTGCATAAGGGTGTGCCTATGGAAGAATTGCAGGAGACTTTTGCTGAGCTGATTCGAAGCACTTCGCCTGACGAAATAGCGGCTATGGAAAATGCTTTGATACAGGAAGGATTCCCAGCTGAGGATATTCAGAGGCTTTGCGATGTACATGCTAAGGTTTTTGAAGCTTCGCTCGAAAAGGTTGGAAAGCCATCGAAGATTCCCGGCCATCCCGTCTATGACTTTATCGAGGAGAACAAGGAAGCAGATAAAATTCTCGACGAAATGAAAAAGTTAGCTAAAAAATTCAAGAAAGGAAAGAACGCAGAAGAAGATATCTTGCAGTTCAGGGAGTTGTTTTCGAGGCTCAAAGAAATTGAAAAGCATTATGCAAGAAAGGAAAACCAGCTTTTTCCTGCCCTCGAAGCCAAAGATTTCACAGGCCCGACAAAAGTCATGTGGGGAAAGCACGATGAAATTAGGGATTCCCTGAAAAACTTGCAGGCAACGCTGGATAACGAGAAATGGGAGGAGTTATACAAAGCTTTCAAGGAAGCAGCTTCGAGAATTGATAAAATGATTTTTCTTGAGGAAAAGATCCTCTATCCGACTTCGCTGAAGAAACTGAATGACTCGGAATGGGCACAAATCAAGCGCGGTAGTACAGAGATTGGCTACGCGTGGATCAAACCATCAGATTTGTGGGATGCAAACCTGGCTGAAGCTCAAAAAGAACGCATTTTTCCCAGAAGCCCGGGAATAATAGGCAGAACAGTTCAAAACTGTCATCCTCCAAAAAGTGTTCATATTGTGAACGAAATTATAAAGGCTTTTCGAGAAAAGAAGAAAGACTACGCAGAATTCTGGATTGAAATGGATGAGAAGTTTATCGATATCCGATACTTCCCGCTCTATGATGACAAGGGACAATACAAAGGCGTCATCGAAGTAACACAGGACATAACAGAAATAAAAAAGCTCGAAGGCCAGCGTCGATTACTCGACTGGTGAAGTTCAAGAGTAAATCTACCAAGATTAAATGCGCGTCGTGCACTTTTAAAGTGGGAATGCAGATTAGCAGGGTGTGCCGCGTCCCCCAATTCTAAAGGAAGGTGTGCATAGCACACCTTCCAAAATCCGAATTTTACAAATGCTTTTTTTCTCTGAAGCGGCCTTTTCGGTGATATATTCAGGCTAATGCTTTATTTTCACATCACGGTTTTTTGAAGTTCCAGCGTGCCTTGTCGCTCGCGGGGTCGAACTCGGCCAGTGATGGCGTGCTGGCGCCCACCGCGGTCAGCGCGATGCCGAATTTAGACCCGACCCGGGGCATGATACGGTAAGTCCCGTCGATAAGCTGGTCGATGCGCCAGAGCTGTTC
>JARRRJ010000237.1:0-10196 GCA_037380865.1 Sedimentisphaerales bacterium | reverse complement strand
CATACCAAAATAACTTGTCACTGTGTCAACGGTATTATCACGGCTTACAAGTGATACCTTGAGATCGTAGAGATTCGGAGTAGATGGTGACCAGAGCAAAGCATTCTGAATTTCCAACTCAATCGTCTCTCCGGGTCGTCCGCTTGCCTGGACTGCAGTCTCGCCTTCGTAAAAGGCCCTCAGGTTAACGCGGTCCCCGCCGATAGTATTGACAGTTACAGCCATGATCCCGCGATCAATATCGGGTACAAGTTTCAGCGATCGTATATATTTCTCCGGCACCACTTCCAGCCAGGTTGTCTGCCAGATACCTGTTACAGCTGTGTACATAATCCCGCCTGGCTCAAGCACTTGTTTGCCGTGTGGCTGATAGCCCGAATCAGTTGGGTCCCATACCGCTATGACCAATTCATTATCATTGGGACGCAGGACATCAGTAATGTCGAAAGTAAAAGGGTCGTAACCGCCTGTGTGACGTCCCACTTCGCTGCCGTTGACCCACACTGTGCATTGCCAGTCGACCGCTCCGAAGTGAAGAAGCAGTCTGTGACCTTGAGCCATCTCCGGAGCAGCAAATGTGCGGCGATACCATAAATTCTGATTAGGCTTAACTGTCTTCATCACACCACTGAGCGCCGACTCGACTGCAAATGGTACCAGTATTTTGCCATCCCATTGGGTCGGCCGGACATCGTCCTTTGGCCGGATTGCATAGTCCCACAGGCCGTTGAGATTGACCCAATCCTCGCGAACCAATTGAGGTCGGGGATACTCAGGCCAGACTTTCTCGGGTGAGACATCTTTCGTCCAGGCTGTCGTCAGGGGACCATCAGCCGGTTTCCAGCGAATATCGGATTGTGCAAAGCTTCCGACGCAAGATAGCAGGACAATCCCGACAAGAGTTAATCCATTTCCAGCTTTTTTCTGTAATCGGGCCATTTTTTGCCTTTCGATATAACAAGACAACTCTACGAGAGGTTAGAGTACTTGAAGAACCCCCTCGAGGCAACATCAAAATTCTATTCAATCGATTCGAGTTACGGCCTTACAAGTTTAGATTTGGTGATTCTGGCATTATGCGTTATTATATTAATGTATGGCCGAACAGAGGTTACAGAAAATATTGGCAGCGGCCGGCGTTGACTCGCGCAGGAAATGTGAGGAGCTGATACTGGAAGGTGCAGTGGAAGTCAATAACGAAGTTGTTGACACGCTTCCTGCTTTCGCAGCCCCGGAAAAGGATGTTCTTAAAGTCAACGGCAGGAAAATCCGCGCCGAACAGAAGGTCTATTTCCTTTTGAATAAGCCAAAAGGCGTGATTTGCACGAATAGCGACCCTCAGGGAAGAAGGAAAGCGGTCGACCTGGTCCCTTCCGATAAACGCGTATTCTGTGTGGGAAGGCTCGATGTTGATACGACGGGACTGATCATATTGACAAATGACAGCGAACTGGCGAATAAACTGGCTCATCCCAGGTACGGCCTGGCAAAAACTTATGTTGCCGGGATCAAAGGACAAATCACGGGCGAGCAGGTGGAAAAACTCAAAAAGGGACTCTGGCTCGCTGAAGGCAAGACGAACAGAGCGGCTGTTAAAATACTGAAACGCAGCCACAAAGAGTCTTTTGTCGAAATTACTATTCGGCAGGGATTGAATCGCCAGGTTCGGAGGATGCTTGCCAAAGTAGGTCTGTCAGTTCAATCGCTCGCAAGGACACAGATTGCCAGACTCGATTCACGCGGCCTTGGAGTGGGAAAGTTCAGAGCTCTGACCGCAAAAGAAATAAACTATTTGAAGAATTTGAATTAATTACCCCTTTTGTAGAGATGTAGTAAATGGGTTCTAAAAACCGCAGAAGAAAAAGAATTTCATCACAAACGAGCAGGTCCGTAACCGGAAAAACGAAACGAGCCAAATTACAGGGTGACAAAACACGAATTTCAGCAAGGAATAAGAAAGGTAAGGTAAAAGAAGCACAAGCTATTGCGGTAACAGGCTGGAGACTCTGGCTATTTCGCGTCCTGGCAATTACATTAATTCCCGTTCTTTTATTTGTCGTTCTGGAAACAGGGCTTCGTCTTGTAGGCTACGGCTACCCGACATCTTTGACAGTTCGGCGAAATGCCAACGATATAGACAGTTACTGCAGCAATGTTAAATTCTCCTGGCGATTTTTTGCACCTGAAATTGCGCGTACGATGGAGCCTTTTGCATTTCCCGTCAAGAAATCTGACAAGACGTATCGCATTTTTGTGATGGGAGCTTCCGCGGCTGCCGGAACGCCCGATGGAGCTTATTCGTTCGGGCGCATATTGCGAGTTATGCTCAGCCGGCGATATCCCGGGACAAATTTCGAAGTCGTTACGGCAGCGATGCCCGCGATAAATTCTCACGTCGTTTTGGAAGTTGCGAAAGACTGCACACGCTACCAGCCGGACTTGTTTATCGTGTATCTCGGAAATAACGAAGTCGTCGGGCCATACGGAGCCGGGACGATTTTTGCGCCGCTCAGCGCAAATCTTTCACTGATTCGCTTCGGGATCGCGTTAAAATCAACCAAGCTTGGACAGCTCTTGACGAGCGTTACAAGGTCGATAGGAGGTGACTCACCGAAAGTCTGGACGGGTATGGAAATGTTTCTGGGTAAGCAGGTCAGAAAAAGCGATCCTCAGATGGAAATCGTTTATCGTAATTTCCGACAGAACCTTGAGGATATTTGCCAGGTCGCGGTGAAAAACAAGACAGCCGTAATCTGCACTACAGTTGGAAGCAATCTGAAGGACAGCCCTCCGTTTGCTTCGGAGCATCGTAAAGATTTGACAAATTCGGATAAAGAGAAATGGGATGAGCTTTATGCTCAGGGAGTAAATTTTGAGAGCGATGTCAATTATGCTTCAGCGGCTGAGATATATTTGAAGGCGGCTCAAATTGACGCTGATTACGCGGACCTGCAATTTCGCCTGGGACGCTGTTACTGGGAAATGGGCAATTTCGAAGAAAGCAAAGACAGATTTATCCAGGCGCGTGAGCTCGATACACTTCGATTTCGTGCGGACAATCAAATCAATACAATCATTAGAGACGTCGCGGGTGACAAAACCAGCGACGGAATTTACTTCGTATGGAAGCGAAGCGGAAACTGTCCAGGAAGGTTCGTTCCCTTCGGAGCAGCAGGTGGCTCGATATCTTGCTTATACAGACTGGGAAAAGCAGCGTATCGAGGATAGAGTAATCAATGAATTTCTGAAGCTGCCTCCGTTCACTAATCAGCTTTATCACGATGAGCGCGTCAAACAAAGAGAAGGGGATCTCAAAGCTTTGAAGGCAAATCTGACAAAGGACGCGATGAAAGAAATCGAGAAGGAATATCTCTGGGCGATTCAGCAAACACCTTCAGATGCCAGTCTGTATTGGAAATACGGCCTGATGCTGGAAGGTCAGCAGGATATTCCCGACGCGGCCAGGCAATATGAAAGAGTCTTAAATTATGAGCCGACTCATTACGAAGCTTACGCTAAACTTGCTCTTGCTTATGGCCTTATGGGAGACCTTGATTCATCGATCGAATATAATTTGAAAGCCCTCAAAATATACCCGAACTTTGCGGAGGCCTACTTTAATCTGGGTTTTGCTTATCATTTACAGAAAAAATATGATAAGGCAATTGAAAATTATTTGAAAACACTTCATCTAAATCCGGAGCAGGCGCGCGCATACAATAATCTTGCATTGCTGCAGTATGAGCAGGGAGATGTGAAGAAAGCTCTGGACACGTATCGCACGGGACTGAAATATATTCCCGGCGATTTGAGCCTGCATTATAATTTTGGTGTTTTGCTAAAAGCGCAGGGTCAGAGAGACGATGCCATAAGAGAGCTCAGTGAAGCTTTAAAAATAGACCCGAATTACGCTGAGGCGCGCAAAGTGCTCAATTCTTTATCAAATTAGAAAAGCGGGTAAATAAAGGGAGCTAAAGCCGAACCTCCAAGCAGAACGACCAGGCCCAGTAGAAGGAGCACAATCAAAATGGGAAGGAGCCACCATTTTTTGTTGTGTTTTAGGAAATACCAGAATTCTGAAATGATGGAAGGGCGTTTTGCCGCCGCTATGTTTTCAAAGTCTGTATTTTTGTTTTCTTCTTCTTGAGTCATATACATTCTCCATCTTTTCAAAACTGATGAAAGTATCTGTCAAGTTTATCAGGTGATTGTCTTTTTAGCCAGTAACTTTTTGTTTCGCAGTCAAAATCCCTGTGAAGCGGGTCATGACGCGTCAGGCGGAAAACAAGCGCGATCGGAGTAACGATGACGAAGTAAAACAGAGATAAAACTACGTAACTCATGACCAGGCCAATGGGGAATGTCAAGAGAACCAGGCCGAGATAAATCTTCCTTGTTAATCTCGCGGAGATTAGACTGCTTAAGAATATAATGATTCCCAGTCCAATTATGACAAATACCCATTGAATTGCGATATGTTTAACAAAATATAATAGTAGTGAGAGAATAATTGATGCGACAAGCGCGATACTCCCGAAATCGCGAAGCTCTTTCTGTTTGGGATTCCAGTTTATTTCAATCATTGCCATTTTATTTTAGTCCAGTTGAAACTGTGCTTTGTATTCGTCTATTTCGTGTTCTTTTGCCTGCGACTGCTCGTTTTTATAAAGCACAAAATCTTCCATTACAAGCACATCCATATTCGTCGCCATGAAACATCGATACGCATGCTCAGGTGAGCATACGATAGGCTCGCCGCGAATGTTAAAACTCGTATTGATTATGACAGGACAGGATGTAATTTCCTTGAAACGCCTCATCAATCGATGGAGTTTCGGATTGCGTTCTTTATCGACAGTCTGTAAACGCGCCGAATAATCCACGTGCGTGATAGCCGGGATAGAACTGCGCTTCACTTTTAACTTATCCAGCCCATGGAGCTTCGATGGTTCGATATTTACGGGAAGACGTTTTTCATTACTTACCGGTGCGACAAGGAGCATGTATGGACTTTCCTGGCTGTCTGGCATCTCGAAGTATTCTTTGACATCTTCTCTCAACACACAAGGCGCAAAAGGCCTGAAAGACTCACGGAATTTTATCTTTCTGTTCATGATCGACTGCATCTTCTCGCTGCGCGCGTCACCTATAATACTCCTGCTCCCCAGCGCGCGGGGCCCAAACTCCATTTTTCCCTGGAACCAGCCAATGACTTTTTCGTCTTTTATCAAATTCGCTACTGTGTCAATCAGTTGCTCCTGATCTGTATAGAGATGATATTTCGCTTCAATCGAATCGAGGAATTGTCGGATTTGTTCGCTGCTGTATGCCGGACCGAGCAGGGAGCCTCTCTGGTAATCATTTCCATCTGTATCTCGTTTATTATCGAGCAATTGATACCAGACAAAAAGTGCCGCTCCGAGCGCTCCGCCCGCGTCACCGGCCGCTGGTTGAATCCAGATGTTTTCGAAGGGACTTTCCCGAAGAATCCTGCCATTCCCGACGCAGTTCAAAGCGACACCGCCCGCAAGGACAAGGTTTTTCATCCCTGTCTGTTCATGAACGTGTTTTGCCATTCTCAACATTATTTCTTCAGTTACAGCCTGAATAGACGCGGCCATATCCATTTCACGCTGTGTCAGGGGTGACTCTGCTTTACGCGGCGGACCGCCAAATAACTTCTCGAACTTCGTCCCCGTCATTACTGTTTTGTGGCAATATGGGAAATACGACATATCCAGGCGAAACGAACCATCCTCCTTGAGGTCCAGAAGCTTATCCATGATAAGGTCGTAATATTTCGGCTCACCATAAGGCGCCAGACCCATAAGCTTGTATTCACCCGAATTTACTCGAAATCCAGTAAAATAAGTAAAAGCAGAATAAAGCAGGCCAAGTGAATGGGGGAAATGCAGCGTGTTTGTGATGTCGATTTTGTTGTGACGTCCGATTCCGAAACTCGCGGTGGCCCATTCGCCGACACCATCCATAGTTAAAATTGCGGCTTCCTCGAACGGGCTTGGGAAAAACGCGCTTGCGGCATGGGACTCGTGGTGTTCGGTGAAGACATATCTGCCTTTATATTTATTCTCCAGCGCTTTATCTATTTCTCTTGGCAGATGAAGTTTCTGACGCAGCCAGATGGGAATTCCCATCATGAATTGCCTGTAGCCGCGAGGAGCGTAGGATATGTAGGTTTCCAGCAACCTGTCGAATTTTACAAGAGGTTTTTCGTAAAAAACGACGTAATTGAGTTCTTCGACAGAAATTTTGCCTTCCTTTAAACAGTATTCGATTGCATGGGACGGGAAACTGCTATCGTGCTTTTTACGAGTGAATCGCTCCTCCTGAGCGGCGGAAACAATCTCTCCGTCCCGAATCAAAGCCGCCGCACTGTCGTGATAATATGCCGATATTCCTAAAATATTCATGCTAATATGAACCAGATTGACAAGAAAACACAATTTTGCTTAACCATCATTACCTAAGCATATATTATAAGCTATATCGGCCCAGCGGTAAAGGAATCCTGATAATTTGCAGTTGAGCTGTTTTCAGAATTAATTGAGCTTATTCGAAACTCTTATTTTTACTGAAAAATCTGTTTTTTGTGCTTGCATTTTTCCCGGAAATCCATATAGTTTAGAATTTCGGTAAAAATTGGTATTGATGTGTAATGTACATCTTGTAAGAGACAGGAGCTATAAATATGTCGAGAGAATGTTATTTTACAGGCAAGCGAACCATATCCGGCAGAAGCATATCCCGGCGTGGTAAAGCTAAACATCTTGGCGGTGTCGGAAAGAAAGTTACCGGCATTACCAAGAGGAAATTTAAGCCCAATATCCAAAAAGTCCGTGCTCTCATTGACGGCAAGGTTTGCAGAGTCAAGGTTTCGACCAAAGCCATCAAAATGGGGCTTATTCAGAAACCGCCGAAACGAGATTACAAATCCGCTGAAAAAGCAGCCGTTTGAGGGTATCTCTAAAAAGTTCTTGATAGCGGGGCGGGTTTTTGCCTCGCTTTTTTTATTTCAATGGAGATTTTTGTGGCGCAAAAAATTGACCAGGAACAGGTAAGGAAGGTTGCGAAACTTTCCAGGCTTGACCTGACTGATTCGGAAATCGAGGAATTCACAGGACAACTTGGTGCAATTCTTCAATATGTTGAAAAGATGAACGAGCTAGATACCGAAAATGTCGAGCCATTGGCACATTGTTTACCTGTAAGCAACGTGTTCCGCGAAGATTGTGTCAAAGAATCTCTTGGAACCGAAAAAACTCTTGCAAATGCTCCGCAGAGGGATGAAATGTTTTTCAGAGTTCCCAAAATACTCGATGAGAGCTCGTAACTCACTGAGATAGATGTTCAACGATGGAAGATTTAACTGCAAAAAAATTACGTGATAAGATAGCGAGTGGAGAAATAAAAGATTTCAGCGAAAGAACATTTGGGAGAATTGGCGGGAGTGCCAGTTGCAATTAAAGATAACATGTGCACGACTTTCGGAGCAACGACCTGCGCCTCGAAGATACTGGAAAATTTTCACGCTCCTTATAATGCTACTGTAGTAGAAAAACTTTTAGCCGCAGATGCAGTGATTATAGGCAAATTAAATATGGACGAGTTTGCGATGGGCTCGAGTACAGAAAATTCAGGTCTCGAGCAAACTGTAAATCCGTGGGACACAAATCGCGTTCCCGGGGGAAGCAGCGGGGGAGCAACAGCAGCGATGGCTTCCCGGATGTGTTTCGCAGCACTTGGCTCCGATACGGGAGGCTCGATTCGCCAGCCCGCGAGTTTTTGCGGCGTAGCTGGAATGAAACCAACTTATGGAAGAGTTTCGCGTTACGGCCTCGTCGCTTACGGCTCAAGTCTCGACCAGATTGGACCGGTAACGCAAAATGTGGAAGATGCAGCTCTGATGCTGAACGTTATCGCAGGTCACGACCCGTCGGACAGCACAAGTGTTAATGAAAAATTAGCTCCTCTTTGCGATTATCTTGAAAAACTCGATGAACCGATAGAAAAACTCAAAATCGCAATCGTACCGCAATTCAATGCAGGAGCAGATCAGCAGGTTCAGAACGCTTTGAACGAAGCGATAAATATATATAGAAATCTCGGTGCAGAAATCATCGAAATTGAAATGCCTCATCTTGATTACGCCATCGCCGCATATTATGTCATCGCGACCGCGGAAGCGTCGAGCAACCTTGCCCGCTATGACGGCGTGCATTATGGCCATCGCACGAAGGACCCGAAGGACTATATCGAAGTCTATACCAAATCGCGGGCAGAAGCATTTGGCGAGGAAGTGAAGCGCAGAATAATGCTCGGAACATATGCTTTGTCGAGCGGCTATTACGACGCGTATTATCTCAAAGCTCTCAAGGTGAGAAACTTGATACGCGGCGATTTCACGAAAGCTTTCGAAAAATGCGACTGTGTTATGATGCCGGTTGCACCGACGACCGCATTCAAAATAGGCGAAAAGGTAAATGACCCGTTGCAGATGTATCTTTCTGATATTTATACAATTGCTGCTAATTTAGCAGGTATCCCGGGGATAAGCATCCCCTGCGGCTTCGACGATAAAAACCTGCCCATTGGCCTGCAAATCCTGACTCCAACTTTCACCGAAGATAATCTCCTGCGAATAGCAAGAATGTACGAATCTCAAACAAACTGGAATACCAGAACTCCACCAATTATAAGCAAATGATATAATGGCTGATTTACAATATAAGATTATCGTAGGATTGGAAATTCATGTGCAGCTTTGCACAAAGAGCAAGATGTTTTGCGGCTGCGCGGTTGAGTTCGGCGCGGAGCCTAACAGCAGGGTTTGTCCTGTATGTCTCGGAATGCCGGGTGTTTTGCCTGTAATGAATAAGCATGCGTTTGAGTACGCGGTTTTAGCGGGTCTTGCATTAAACTGCACTATACCCATGTTCACGAAGTGGGACAGGAAAAGCTATTACTATCCCGATTTGCCGAAGAATTATCAGATAAGTCAGTATGATTTGCCGCTGAGCGAGAATGGATACATCGAGATTCCACTCGATTCAGGCCAAACAAAGAAGATAAGAATAATCAGGGCGCATCTCGAAGAAGATGCGGGTAAAAATTTGCATTCATCGAGCAACTATTCACAGGTGGATTTGAACAGGACAGGTACGCCGCTACTGGAAATTGTCACTGAGCCTGATATGAACAGCGGCGCTGAAGTTCGTGCGCTTGCAGTCGAATTGCAGAGGTTGGTAAGGTTCCTCGGCGTTTCCGAAGCTGATATGCAGAAGGGGCACATGCGTTTCGAGCCTAATATCAATCTGAAAATCATCAGGAACGGCACAGAGTACCGAACGCCTATAGTTGAAGTAAAAAATCTTAACAGTTTCCGCGCGCTCGAGCGAAGCGTCAACTACGAGGCGCAGAGACAGCTTGATGAGTTTCTTGAGACAGGCGTGGTTTTTGGCATGGGCAACAAAACCACCCGCGGCTGGGACGATGAAAAAGAAATGACTGTTCTGCAAAGAGAAAAAGAGGAGGCTCACGACTATAGATATTTCCCCGATCCCGACCTTGTACCAGTCGAAATGAACGAGCAATGGCTAAATGAAATAAAGTCGCGCTTAAGCGAGCTGCCGCTTCAAAAACAAATGCGATATGTAAGGGAATATAACCTCAGTGACTATGACGCAGGCGTTTTGACGGCAGAGCGTTCTACTGCAGACTTTTTCGACGAAGCTGTAAAAGCAGGGGGTGACCCGAAACGAGTATGCAATTTGATAACGCAGATTGGATTGAAAATTACAAAGGAAAAAAATTGCAGCATAAATGATTTGCCTGTATCGCCGAAAGGTATTGCTGATTTGGCGTCGATGGTGGAAAAAAGTACAATAAGTGCAAGCTCAGCCGCTACTATATTCGAGGCGATGACGCAAACAGGTAAAGAACCGGAGGCGTTAGCGAAGGAGCTTAACCTGATTCAGAAAAGTGACGCCGGCGAACTTGAACAAATTGTTGACCAGGTTCTTGCAGAAAATCCTGAAGCTGTTTCAGATGTCACTTCAGGCGGAAAAAAAGAAAAGAAAGCCAGAGGCTTTCTTATGGGCCAGGTAATGCAGAAAACAAAAGGTAAAGCAAATCCTAAAGTTGTTTCGGAAATCCTTGCGAAAAAACTTGAGTAAACA
>JARRRJ010000236.1:2481-6954 GCA_037380865.1 Sedimentisphaerales bacterium | reverse complement strand
GGCGTCACGAACTGTACCCCTGGTCTCGAAAGTCTGCGGCATCTCAATGGCGCGTGTCGCAACGCAAATCATACTCGGCAAGAAAATAAAAGATCTAAAATTACAGCTTCTTTCACACCGTAATGAGGAATGTTTTTGTGCTGTAATTTTAGATCTTTTATTTTCTTGCCGAGTATGATTTGCGTTGCGACACGCGCCATTGAGATGCCGCAGACTTTCGACACCAGGGGTACAGTTCGTGACGCTCTCGGATTCGCTTCGAGGACATAGACAATATCGTCCGCTATCGCATACTGCATATTCATCAGGCCCACGACGCCTAATTCGATAGCTATCCTGCTTGTATATTCGTTGATTGTATCGATATGCTTTTTCGGAATAGAAACAGGAGGCAAAACGCAGGCTGAGTCTCCCGAATGAACGCCCGCAAGTTCGATATGCTCCATTACGGCAGGGACAAAAACTTCTGTTCCGTCGGAGATAGCGTCTGCTTCTGCTTCAATTGCATTGACGAGGAATTTATCAATTAGAATCGGTCTTTCAGGTGTCACTTCGACTGCGGCCGCTACATACTGGCGCAGCATTTCCTCATCGTGAACAACTTCCATCCCACGACCACCCAACACGTAGGAAGGTCTGACCATGAGGGGATAGCCTATTCGCTTCGCGATTTTCAGTGCCTGTTCGAGACTGCTCGCCATGCCCGATTCGGGCATTGGAATCTTCAGTTTTTTCATCATAGCTCGGAACCTGTCACGGTCTTCAGCCAGGTCGATCGTTTCCGGTGACGTACCGATTATCCTGACTCCCGCATCTTCGAGCTGTCTTGCTATGTTGAGAGGCGTTTGACCTCCGAACTGAACGATCACACCGTCAGGTTTCTCTTTTTCATAGATGCTTAGCACGTCTTCTACTGTCAAAGGCTCGAAATAAAGCTTGTCGGAGGTATCGTAGTCAGTCGAGACAGTCTCAGGATTGCAGTTGACCATAATCGTTTCCAGCCCTTCGTCGCGCAGGGCAAAGGCGGCGTGCACACAGCAGTAATCAAATTCTATACCCTGTCCGATTCGATTTGGTCCCCCGCCGAGAACCATTATTTTTCGGTTCTTCGAGGTCTCAACTTTATCGGGAGCATTGTAGGTCGAGAAATAATAAGCGGCATTTTCCACACCACTGACGGGAACAGGCTCCCATCCTTCTACAACACCAAGTTTTATTCTCTGCTCACGGATTTTCTCTTCAGAGGTACTGAGAATTTGTGCGAGATAGCGGTCGGCAAAGCCATCCTTCTTAGCCTGGATTAAAAGCTCGTCGGGAATTGTTTTGACTTTATATTTCAGAATTTTTTCCTCGAGCGCAACAAGCTCTGCCATCTGCTCAATAAACCATTCCTTAATGTAAGTCTTCTCATACAGTTCTTTCGGTGTCGCTCCCTTTCGCAGAGCTTCATACATGATAAACTGCCGCTCGCTCGTGGGGATGCTCAGACGCTGCATCAGCTCATCAAGCGAGAGCTTATTGAAATTTTTCGCGAAACCCAGGCCATACCTTCCGTTTTCCAATGAGCGAATTGCTTTCTGAAAAGCTTCTTTATAATTCTTGCCAATGCTCATCACTTCTCCGACGGCGCGCATTTGCGTGCCGAGCTTGTCTTCGACGCCTTTAAACTTCTCGAAAGCCCATCGAGCGAATTTTACCACGACATAATCTCCCGAAGGCGTGTACTTTTCGAGTGTCCCATCTCTCCAGTAGGGAATATCATCGAGTGTCATGCCGCCGGCAAGCATTGAGGAAACCATCGCGATTGGAAAACCTGTTGCCTTCGATGCGAGAGCCGACGAGCGCGAAGTTCTCGGATTAATTTCAATTACCACTATACGTCCCGTTTTCGGATCATGGGCAAATTGTATGTTTGTACCGCCAATGACTTCGATTGCATCGACGATATCATACGAATATTTCTGCAGTCTCGCCTGGAGCTTCTCATCGATTGTAAGCATGGGCGCAGTGCAGTACGAATCACCTGTATGAATTCCCATCGCATCGACATTTTCTATAAAGCAAACGGTGATCTTCTGTCCCTTTGCGTCGCGAACAACCTCCAGTTCCAGCTCTTCCCAGCCAAGCACGGATTCTTCTACGAGAATCTGTCCGACGAGACTTGCCGATAGACCCCTGGCCGCTACAGTTCTCAATTCATCGACATTATAAACCAGGCCTCCACCTGTTCCTCCCATTGTATAAGCAGGACGTATCACGACGGGATAGCCAAGCTCTTTTGTTATTTTTTCTGCTTCTTCGACGCTGAATGCTGGATCGCTTTTGGGCATTTCTATTCCCAGCCTGTTCATTGTGTTTTTGAACTCGATTCTGTCCTCGCCGCGTTCGATTGCATCAACCTGAACGCCTATTATCTTCACACTGTACTTGTCAAGAACGCCCGCTCTGGCCAGTTCGGAAGAAAGATTCAGGCCGCTCTGGCCTCCGAGATTCGGAAGTAAAGCATCAGGTCTTTCTTTTTCAATAATCTTTGACATGGTCTGGAGATTCAACGGCTCGATATATGTCACATCAGCCATCCCCGGGTCAGTCATAATCGTAGCCGGATTGGAGTTTACGAGCACGATTTCGTAGCCCAGCTTACGAAGCGCCTTGCAGGCCTGCGTGCCGGAATAATCGAATTCACAAGCCTGGCCGATAATGATGGGACCGGAACCAATTATCATAACTTTATGGATATCTTCTCGTTTGGGCATACCATATTCTCCTGGCCAAAAATGTTCATATTGTAAGTAGTATCACAAATGCGTAAATTGATAAGGATTAAACTACAAAAACGTAGTATTGTCAAATACAACTTACAATAATATCATTTCTGTTTAAAAAGCCGTCTAATGATGCCGAAAACGGCCTTTTTGCAGTGAGCCTTTATGTGGTTTCAGTTAGACTCAACGCAGCTGGAGATTAGATCAAGTCAGCGGCATCTGAAGGTATCCAGCCTGTGCTGTTATCAGTCAATTCGATGTGATACCAGCGAGGTCTGCTTTCAAGCAAGTGGAATTCTGTTCCCTCGTGAAGGGATTCCTTGAAGCTTGGGGGGTAATTCTGGCCGTCACCCTGGCGTGCTATAACCTCATGGGCAATTATTACGCCGTATGTTGTATTGCTCTGACTCCTTGATTCTATGATGACAGTTGAGAAAAACAGGACTGTTAGAATGCCGCAGATTACTATTATGACGGTCAACGCCCCAACAAAACCGAACCTTACAGCAGCGGCGGCTCCCAGACAAAGCATTCCGAAGAAAATACAGGTGAAGATGAATTTCGTTTTGAGTGAAAAATCGTAGTGCCAAAAAAACAAAGTCTGCAGAACTTTCTTTTCCGTATTGACTGGAACTTTATCGATTCTGTTGCTGCGCGCAAACGCAAGGTTCTTTGCAATATTCTCATCGGAACTGTCAAGTTTCTCTGCCCTGCGATAATTCAAAATCGCTTTGCCTATACTGCCGTCAAGAAAGTAAGCATTGGCAAGATTGTAATACAGCCTTGCGTTCTTTATATTTCCGTCATCTATGATTTTTTCGAAATTGAGAATCGCCTTTTCGTAAAGCTCTTTCGCCTGGTCAGGATTGTTAGCGGAATTAGCCTGCTGAAAATAACTGTTTGCCTGTTCGAAAAGATTTTCCTTTTTCTCTTGTGTCAGGCTTGCTTTGGCGAGCGAGCCAAAACATAAAGATAAAATGAAAATAAATATGAATGATTTCCTATACATTATTTCTTAGACTTCTTTTCAATCGTCAAAATTAAACCTATGGCCTGCTTAATTTGTTCCGGACCGGCATGTGCACTCACTGAAGCGTAGCGTGCAGCTTCGCAATCAGCGATTATCTCTTTGAACTTTTTCGCGGCCTGTGCATCCTGAGTTTCTTCTGTTATTATTTCGCTGCAATCATCGGAAGTCAGCGAGCCGGCTGTCCTGTCAAAACGATCTCCTACATATTGTTTTAAAATCGAAGCAAGTTTCTCTATGGCTTCAGGCGAATTGACGGAAGATATGCTCTTGAGCTGTGCTATAGCCTTGCGTGCGGCTGAGTTCCTTCGTTTCTGCACTTCTTTTTCGGGACTTGTATTAGTATATAGTTTTGTAAACGCGCTGAATAGAAGAACGGCCAGAGGTCCCGCCAAGATTACTAAATATCCAGGATTGACAATCGCGCCCAAAATTGAAAAATCCTGGTTCTGCAATGCATCCATGTCCAGATAATTCGCAGAAAGACCCTGCTTTATCGCTTCCACCTCCCTGTTCACAGGCGATGAGTTACTTCCCAGTAAATCCGAGCCTGTGAGTATCCTGGTTGGTGAAACATCGAGTTTGATCGGGTCGGTTTTAGCTACTACGTAGGCACCTTTTTCTGAATCGAAATAGGCAAGAGGAATCGAAGGTATCTCAGTGACTTTATCGCTGTTTGCC
>JARRRJ010000236.1:0-2465 GCA_037380865.1 Sedimentisphaerales bacterium | reverse complement strand
TGTCATTTTCAACAACAGGCGTCGCTTTTTCCGATGGAATCTTGAAATTCTTATCAAAGTCGGGGATTTGTTCGAGCGCAGGCCATTGGATTGGCTTCAAGTATTTGTTGCCGCCTATTTTTATATTCAGCGTTATCGGGTCACCTACATTTACTTTCGTAGGAGAAGCGGAACTTTCAATCGAATATTTTCCGACAAGACCATAAAAACCATCAGGTTTGCCCTGATTAGGCAGGTTTAAGACGTTAAGCTGCGCAGGCTGAGAGCTTACCATGAATCTTTTATATTGAACATTAGAGCCGAAAAAATCGCCAAAAAAGGAATCGATGGAACTTGTACGACCCACTGCTACATTGGCAGACACAGTCGCCGGCTCGATATTGATGTTACCCGAATGTTTGGGAATCAGGACTTTGCTGAAAGAAAGCAGAATTGCATCCCTGCCGTTGTGTGTTGTTCGATACTGATTGGCAAGAACAGTCACTTCATTGCCAATCCGGTACTGTTTCGCCTGAGGATTTGCAGTATCCGGGTCCTCAAGATAAAAATCCTCTCCTGAAAATGCTGGGATATTGAAGTTAAAATCTCCTACATTCGTCATAACATAGAATTTCACAGTCATAATAACAGGCTGACCAACGTAGCATTGTTTCTCCGACAGATCGACCTCCAAATCCAGATTATCTGTAGTTCCAAGCCTTAGGACATTTATCTGTACAGGATTAGTCTGATAATTCTTACCGTCTACTATCACCGTCAAAGGCGGGATTTGCCTGGGACCTGCCTGCGAACAGTTAAGCGTGTAGCTCATAACGTAGCGCCTTGTGACATTACGCGTTGTTCTTCCATTTATAGTTACAGTGGAACTTTGGGAAACATCCCGACCGGCCGGCGCGCCCGGATGAAATTCGGACAAGGGACTTACATCGACTTCACCAGGTTTATTGATGCCATCAATAATTATGTAGAAAGTGAAATCTGAGTTTACATATATTTCTTCACTTGTGTCAACCTGGGCTACCACACGAACTTGTGCCGAAGCGATTCCAGAAAGCAAAATCAGGAAGGCAAAAGATATAAGAATATATTTTAAGTAAAAGTTCATACTACCAGTCCTTCTCAACCTTCTGATAAGGATTTCTTTGAAGCATTTGTCTCTGCTGCTTGTCTTTCTGTTCCTTGTCAAGTATCCGCTGTGCAGTCTTTGCGGCATCATCCTGTGACTGCTTTGCCGAGGCGCCCTCTGAATCTCTTAATTGCTCCTGTGCATTATTTTGACTATCAATTGCTTGCTGAACTTCCTGTGCGGCCTGCTGCATCTGTTGCGATGAAGGATTATTCGGGTCCTGCTGGTTCAGCTCACTTTCAGTTTGTTTTGTTTGATTTTGCAACTCCGACTGTTCCTGCGCTTGATTCTGGTAATCCTCCGAAGCTTTCTCCTGGTCAATCTGCTGTTTTTCAACCTGGTCTTTTGTCTGTTGAGTTTTTTCGGACAGAGCTTTTTGCTTTTCAATAAGCTCTTTAACCTTGTCCTGCATTTCCTTTTGTTTTTTGGCCTGTTCCTCCTGCTGTTTTTTCTGCTTATTAATCTGGTCGATGATATCTTTAATAATTAATCGCGCAACTTCAATGTTCCTTGCTGCGTTCTGGTTATCAGGCTGAATTTCAAGCGTCTGCCTCCAGTTTACAATGCTGTTCTGCAAATCGTCGAGAGCTTTCTGCAAGTCTGAATCCTTCTGCTTCGAGCCTAGTTCAAAATAGCAATTACCAAGATTGTATTTTGCTTTGGCAACAAGTGACATATCCTTGCTCTCAGAAGCAACTTGCCTGTAAAGGTCCATCGCTTTATCGAAGTCTTCCAGTTTATAAAAACTGTTCGCCTTGTTGAACTTGGGCTCCAGAATCTGCGGCTTATCGACAAGAGCGGCGTCATATTTTTCAATCGCCTTGTTGAAACTGCCATCCACATAAAGATTATTTCCCTGCTCTACCAAAGCGTGCGCAGAGTCCGCGTTAGCGGCCAGATTAACGGTCAAACACAAAATAAATAAAGTCAGAATTTTAAGCTTTTTTGCATTCACTTGTCAGAGTCTCGAAAATAAGTAAAATCAAACCAAGCGCCAGAAATATCTGGAACCTTTCATCATATCTAATCATAGTTGCAGATTCAAGTTCGCGCTTTTGCGCTGAGGCAATAACATCCGTGTAAATTTTGCCCAAATCCATAGTTGTTCCCGGATTGACAGAGAGATATTTTCCGCCGTCGGTAGCATAAACAATTTTCATTAGCAAATCACTGTCCAGCCTGGACCAGACTTCCTCACCGTTGTACTTGAGGAAAGTTTTCTCGCCGTTGGGTCCTGTAATTGGGATTCTCGAACCCTGCTGGTCATCACCCAGGCCAATCGCGATTATCCTGATTCCATCCTCTGCTGCTTTCGCGGCCGCCTGCTCAGCAAAACTCT
>JARRRJ010000235.1:0-4480 GCA_037380865.1 Sedimentisphaerales bacterium | reverse complement strand
GTCAAAGCGACTATAGACGCGGCATTGTCAACCGCGCGAGCTATTGCTGCCAAAGAACAGCGTTATGCCGGAGTGAGATTCGAACTCGATTTTCATGACAATCAATATATGATTTTTATAATACATGATCCCGAAAAAACAGGACTAAGCAACGGATTTCGCGCGGTAGAAGGCGTAAAGCCAATAAAATTACCTGATGATGTAAGAGTGATAGACATGTACAGCAGATTCGAAACAAATCCTGAGACATGTCGAGATGAGCCGCTGGCGTCAAGTTCTTCTATCGGACAGCATTGGATGGATGATCAGGGCGTCGTATATCCTGACGGACAAAAAAACTCTATTATAAGGGATACATCATGTTTTTCGATTGTTTTTTCTCCAACGGGAAACCTGGTAATTCACGAAGTTCGTGTCAGGAATAGAGATGGGATATATAAACCGGATAATTCGGTTCCCTCGAAAGTCTCGATGGATGACATTTTTAATTCACCTCAAAATATATTGAATTTCAATGTTGGCATGTTTATGCAGGATGATGACTGGTCACAATATGGGGGGCCACCCGGAAGTTTAGGGACAGAATTGAGCAGAAATAAATTCTATATATATGAAAAGTCTCACTTAGAGAAGCTTGCATCTGAGACTACAGGTACTGCTCCGAACAAAATAAAATATCTTCTTAGTCTTGAGCCTGTTTTTATTAATCAATATACAGGGACATTAGTAAATAGTAGTAAGTAAGAATCGCTGAAGTTATGAATTTAAGCGTTAAACAAAAAGGATTTTCTTTGACCGAGGTTTTGTTGGCCGTCGGTACTCTGGCCATCGGTATGACGTTTGTAAGCGGCACGTTTCTCGCCGGCGTTTATTTATCGACAGTTGCGACAGAGCGAACCATAGCCGCGGTAGTCGCGGACGAAGCATTCGCTAAAGTGGAGCTTTACGGCCTCGATCCTCAATCAACGACACTTTCGACAACTGAGCAGGTGCCGTTTTCATTACTAAATCCGATTCCATTGGAAGAATTCGCGTATCCTTCGACGAAAAGTTCCGCCGACAAACAATACTTCTGGTCGGCTATTTGCAGACCAATGTATGCAGGCAATACAAACAGGATTGTGCAGGTTACAGTGTTTATCAGCAGAAAGGTCGGGCATGGTCTTTTCCCGGGAGATTCTGAAATACCTGTACCAGTCAGTGTTGGAGTATCATCGGTTACCGGTGTCGGTAACGAAAATAAGCTTATTATAGACAATGCGACGAACCAGCAGACGTTTATAAATGCAGGTGCTACAGTTGTCGCCAATAGCACAGGCAGACTTTATCGTGTTTTAGAGCGTGACGCTTCTGCGCAAAATACGATTTTACTCGACCAGCCGTGGCAGGAAGGAACGACCGGCTCTGTTTGGGTTGTCCCGCCGCCGGTGGGGAGTGACAGGTATCCCTGCGTAGCTGTATATCAAAAAGAAATTCGATTTTAGAACCACGAAAAACTGTTTAATTAGTTATGAAATACAAACTGCGAAAATCAAGAGCATTCACGCTGATCGAGCTTATGGTGGCGCTTGGCATTATGGTCATCGTGATTCTTTTTGCCAGTGAAATTTTCAAAGTCAGCATAGACTCTCATCGAACTGCGCTGGCAAACGCTGAGATTATGCAAAAGCTTCGCGCCATTACCGGCCAGCTGGATTCTGACTTCAGTGGTCTTGATAAGGACGGGGAAATTTTCGCAGTGTGGAAAGCAGTGCCTCTTCAAAATAACAAATATGTTGATAATGACTTTGACGGATATGAAAGATTCGATCGAATAATGTTTTTTGCAAGCGGTGATTTTCAGGCTGATCTAAGCTCAGCTTGGACAATTCCTTACGAAAACGATAGAATCCGAGGCAATGTGGCCAGAATTTGTTATATGATTGCAAAGGATGGAACTACATCGCCTGAAGCGATAGACAAATCCAGGAGAATTCTCGCAAGATCACAGCATATACTGACAGACAATCCGGATCTTGCTAAGAATTTCGATCCCAACAGTTTCACTCCCCAACAATGGTTTGAATGGAACAATTATTATCAATATGACAAGATTTCCCTGGAAGAGTGGAAGAGAATTCCGCTGGTTACCAAGTTGGATATGCTTTCGGTTATTTGTGATACCCGAGTTATCGCTGAAGGCATTCCACAAAACAGTAATATCAGCGAAGATGTCAAAGGTGTTTCAATCGATAAGGAAGATCCGAATTCGATGCATATGCTCTTATGTGACGGCGTAGGCGAGTTTAAAATTCAGGGCTGGGATGACGAGCATAAAGTTTGGCTCCCGGAGGTCGACCCGAACGGAGACGGCAATCTATCGGATACGAATTTTTTTATGGATGATTCTAATAATGTTCCGGGTGTAATATATTCTCCGCCTTTCTGTTCGGTTGCAATGAATAATGTAAGCTACCAGTCTATACAGGCAGATCGAGATCATTTTAATATGATTCCCGGGCTCGGACGCGCATTGAAATTCACCTTCACACTCTTCGATTCCAAAGGGATTATAAAGGGAGGCAGAACTTTCACACATATTGTGTATCTTGACAGGTGACCTGAGGAAATGGAATATATCTTCGAGAAAAATTCTGAACACAAACGAGATGGCGGCTCAGCTCTTATCCTTGCCGTAGTCCTGAGCACACTGCTCGCGATCGTAGGCGTCCTGTTTGTTATGGCCGCACGCATAAATCAGCTGGGCACGTCAGCAATATCGGAAAATAAAGAGCTCGAACTCGCGGTCGATACGGCAGTTGCCGGCCTTTCACAGCAATTAGCAATGGATGTCCCCGGCATAGTGAGCCAGAACCAGGAGTATTACGATTATCCTGATGCAAATAATCCCTGGCTGGCAAGTCTCGAACCTTACGAATCGTCAGGCAGCTACTACTGGCGCCAGGTAAGCGACATTACAGGACAATTGACAGGCAAGAACACAAATGTGAAGGCAGAAGTCGTTTTGCCTTACAACCCGATTCCCGATACTAATAATCCAATCGCTGATGCAGATGGTGACGGCGTAGCAGACTCGATTTGGGTCCCGCTGAGTGGGATAACCTCCAGTCACGGCAAGCCGATTTATGTAGCAGTCAGAATTGTCGATAACGGTGCGATGCTCAACGTCAATACGGGTTTCAAGTTTAACCCGAACGATCCGAATGCGTCTATGTTCAGCGTCGACGGGAAAAATCAGATGCAAATCAATGTAATGGCACTGGCAGGCTGGGCAGGGGACCCGCCGACTTCGACTGATGAGAGAAACCTGCTCTTCGAGCGAGCGAACAACGGCACGGGAGTTGATCCTTACGATTTGCAGTCTTACCTGCGCAACTGCGTTTGGCATTTCGACGAGCCATATTATTATACTCCCTTTGATATGTCCGATGAGCTTGAAATGCGATACAGGTTCATATTGAATAATACGGGGATTTATACGCGGCTGGATAAATGGGGCGGCCATTTCAGGGATAATACTCTCTCCACTCCTGTGACAACAGGCGGCGCAGCACTCGACCGATGGTTCCAGAAGGCCCGCAATAACGGCAGCGAAGATCCGAATTATGCTTACAGGCATATTGCCACGACATACAACGTGGACAGATTACTCAATCCCGCCGGCCTGGCTTTGAACAACGGGAAAATGGTAAACATAAATACTGCAGTGCCGCAATTACTCTATGACACAATTCGTACTTCGCTGGAACACAGGGAGCCGAACGTTGCCCGCGTCGAGCAACTCGCTGGTCAGCTTGCGGTTAATATAGTCGATTTGCGTGACAAGGATGCTGATGTCACTGAGCTTGCAGTGGGCCCGAAAACCTATTACGGCTTCGAAGCCCAGCCTTTTGTCAGCGAGATCGGTTTAAAAATCAGCAAGTCTTCGCCCGACACTGCCGCAAATAATGATTTTGCTATCGAGCTTTACAATCCGTTCGAAGTCGATATACCTCTGCGTGACTTCAAACTGGAGCTTTACGACTCGAACAATGTAGTCGAGAATTCCATTAACATGCCCGGCTATATGTTAAGAGCGCAGGGGAGGTTTGTGATAACCAATAACAGGAGAGCAACGTCCGAATTCAACTTAAGCGCCGTCATGGCTTCCGGAGCGGGGAAGCAGGACCCGAATCTTGTCCTTGCCGAGTATGTTGAGGCCAGCGCGGATCCGCCGACATACGAGCTCAGCCGAAGGTATAATATCAGACTTGTACGAAATGTACCGGCTGCGAAACTCTATCTAGACAAGCAGACAACACAGGATACTTGGTTTGAGTGGGACGATGCTAACGATGCTTCCAGATTTTACAGCAGGAGCGATACGAACTGGAACATCGTGTACCAGGAATTTATGACATCGAGCAACACGCTGGGCATAAAAAATGTCACAGCCCCTCTGCACAAGGATTATAATATTGCCAACTCGGGAGATTTCTTT
>JARRRJ010000234.1:0-7076 GCA_037380865.1 Sedimentisphaerales bacterium | reverse complement strand
TCGGGTCTCAGTGAGGTTCGTTTTATGTACATTGCCGTTCGAGCGAGAGAGCCTCAGCCGGCGCTTGACTCGAGCAATGTTCCAATAGATGAAATCCTCAAATGGCATGCCGGAAGAGAAGCTTCGGCGCATGAAGTATATATCAGCACGAATGAGCAGATGGTAACAGATGGCAATTCGCCTGTCTATGAAGTCACCGAGAACAGCTATATGCCGAGTCTTATGCTCGGTCGTGCTTACTACTGGCGCGTTGATGAAGTTAATAACAGCGAAACGCCTGCCGTATGGGAAGGTAACATCTGGAACTTTTCCACACGTGAATATACTTCCATCGAAGATTTCGAGGACTATAACAATACTTCCCCGTTCACGATATTTGAGACGTGGAAAGACGGACTCGAAGATACCGCTTACGGCGGCTCGACAATGGGATACGAATATGAGCCGTTCTGCGAGGAAGAGATTGTTCACAGCGGCGAACAATCGGCACCGCTCGATTATGACAATACTACCTTTGACTATTCGCTAACCGTAAGAACGTTCGACGTTGCGCAGAACTTTTCTGCCGATGGTGCCGATATGTTAAGGTTATACTACAGGGGAAGACCCGTCACATTCCACGAGGGATCCGACGGTACTATCGCTATGAGCGGCGAAGGCAATGATATCTGGAATACTTCGGACCAGTTCCGTTTCGCCTACAAACAGCTTAGTGGCGACGCGACGATCATCGCTCGCGTTGACGGCGTTCAGAATACTGACCCGTGGGCCAAAGCCGGTGTTATGATTCGCAGCTCATTAAGCGCGGACGCTCCCAATGCCTTCGTACTTCTTAGCGCAGCCGGTACTGTAGCGTTCCAGCGTCGTACTACCAACGCCGGATCGACGGCTCAGACGCCCGCATCCGGTCTCAGCGCTCCTTACTGGGTCAAGATTACTCGAACGGGCAATTCATTTACCGCCCAGCGCAGCGCCGACGGAAACACATGGGTTAACGTGGGATCCGCAGTTACAATCACGATGAGCGGTACTGTGTATGTAGGTCTTGCGGTAACCAGTCACGCAGAAGATGTTTTGTGCGCCGCTGCATTCTCAGGCATCCAGATGGAAGGAAATATAACCGGAGACTGGACAGTAGCCGCTATCGGTGACACTGACCAGGCTGAAGGTGAAAATACGCCAGACACCTTTTACGTCGCTCTGGAAGACAGTACCGGAACGCAAGCTAAGGTTTTTGCACCTGAAAGCGCCGTTGGAACCGGGACATGGACTGAGTTTGTGGTTCCTTATGCCAGTTTCACGGATGTAGATACGACCCGCATCAAAAAAATTATCATTGGTGTAGGCGACGTATCAAATCCTCTTAAAGGCAAAGGCCTGGTCTATATAGACAGCATCTCTCGCGGCCACACTCTTGAATAGTGAAGAAGGAACCTCGAAAGGCCGCGTTTTCGAATATGGCCTGCATGAAAAAAATGGAGCCCGTACTGAACGAATTGGTGCAGGCTCCTTTTCTTTTCCAGGTTTCTGCGAAGTACAATAGTATTTTTCCTTGCTCTGGCCGATATATATGTTAGAGTACCTCTTTATTTGACGAAGGAACGTTTGGCTTAGAGAAAGGATGCTATGAATCAACCGCAAACCTACGAACTGGATACTAAAACCAGGAAAGATTCAGTCGTTCCACTTCGCAATAACAGTATCTTCGGGAAAAATCAGGTTGCAACGGTCGTAAGTGAGGGACTCACAGGACAGAAAAAGATTATGATAGCGGGCAAAAGACTTCATTTGATAGGCGCCGGCGGGATAGGCATGAGCGGACTAGCCGTGCTTCTGATGAAAAATAATGCTATCGTCACAGGTTCCGACCAGACGCCGACACAGGTAACAGAAAGACTTTGCCAACTCGGAGCTGAAATAAGAATCGGGCACAAAGCAGAAAATCTCGATCCGCGAACAGATGCAGTGGTAATTTCCGCGGCTATCACAGAAAAAAATCCTGAACTCGCGATGGCTCGCCAGCGAGGATGTATCGTCTATAAATATGCTGAGATGCTGGGCGAATTGATGGATTTCTACGATGGAATCGCTATTGCGGGCACGCACGGCAAGAGCACAACGAGCGGCTGGCTCACGTACCTCCTCAAACAGGCCGGGATGGACGCTAATTTTATTATCGGAGCAGAAATAAGCCAGTTAGGATGCTCGTCAGGTGTTGGGGAAAGTAAATATTTCGTTGCTGAAGCATGCGAATACGACAGGAGCTTTTTGAATCTAAAGCCCAAAATAGCCTGCATACTCAATATCGAGCAGGACCACCTGGATTATTACAAAGACGAACTCGAAATTGTCGAAGCGTTCAGCAAATTCGCTCATAATATCAAGTCGGGAGGGACTGTAATTGCAAACGGGCAGGATAGAAACGTATCGGACATAATAAGAAAATGTAATAGCGATATTGACTTTATAACATTCGGGCTTGACAGGAGCTGTGATTTTTATGCAGACAACCTATCAAATGAAAATGGTCTCTATGCGTTCGATATATATCAAAAAGGACAATTTTTGGGCAGAACGAAGATTTCTCTTCCCGGAGAGCACAACGTTTACAATGCTTTGGCAGTAACCGCAATGGCTCTCAACCTGGGACTTGAGCTTGAGAAGATTATCGAATTGCTTCCTGGTTTTACAGGCATGGATAGAAGACTCATGCTAAAAGGCCAGTTCGACGGCATAACAATTCTGGATGATTATGCCCATCATCCGACTGAAATAAAGGCGTCCCTGGCCGCGATAAGACAAAGATACGAACCGAAGCGTCTGTGGTGCATTTTTCAGCCGCACCAGTACAGCAGAACGAGATTTTTACTTGATGATTTTACGGAAAGCTTTAAGCTGGCTGACGTAACAATTGTGCCGGAAATTTATTTTGTTCGGGACTCGGAATCGGCAAGACAGCAGATTAACGCGCAGATACTTGTCGAGAGAATCAGGTCAGCCGGCAGCGAAGCTATATTTATCGATGGTTTCGGGGCAATTTGCGAATATATAAAAAACAATTCGCTCCCCGGTGATGTCATAGTAACAATGGGTGCAGGTGATATTTGGAAAGTTGCTGATGAATATATTCAATGGATTGGAAGAAATAGTTGAAACGGATTACCCCCTGGCGGATGAAACGTGGTACGGTCTCGGCGGCCCGGTCGATTATTTTATAAGACCGAAAAATACGAAACAGCTCAGGAAAGCTGTCCAGCGCTGCAATGAGAACAACATACCGATATATGTCCTGGGTTTCGGCTCGAATCTGCTTGTGGGCGATAAAGGTCTTCGTGCGGCTGTCATTAAACTCGACGGCGACCAGTTCTCCCAGATAGAGTTCAACGGAGAAGAAGTCATCGCATGGGGCGGAGCAGAATTGAGCAAAGCAGTCATGGATTCCGTAAGAAAGGGACTTTCCGGAATTGAGGCTCTAACAGGAATCCCGGGCTCCATTGGCGGCGCTGTAAAGATGAACGCAGGAGGTAATTTCGGTGATTTCGGCGCAACAATCGAAAAGGTCCAGTTAATGGACATCGAAGGCAACATCTTCGAGAAGAGCAAGCCTGAGCTCGTGTTCGACTATCGCAGAACCAACATAACCGCGAAGTTTATTCTCAACGCCCAATTGAAATTGACGCCTGCAGACTCCGAGCAGATCATGCGAACGATAAAAGAAATCTGGATTTATAAGAAAAACACTCAGCCGCTCAACACTAAAAATTCAGGCTGTATTTTCAAAAATCCGAGGGGTGTCTCAGCAGGCGCTTTGATTGACAGAGCAGGTTTGAAAGGATTGCAAATAGGCGGCGCGGTAGTCAGTGAAAAACACGCTAACTTCATCAACGCCAAAAAAGGCTGCACCAGCAACGATGTTATCAGGCTGATAGATAATATAAGAGACAAGGTAAAACACCAGTTCAATATAAACCTGGAACTCGAAATAGAAATCTGGAATTAGTATAATCAGGCGGCGCTAAATTGGAAAAATTTACAAACAAGCCAAGGGTAGCTGTCCTCATGGGCGGTATTGGTTCGGAGCGTGAAATAAGTATCCAAAGCGGCACTTGTGTCACAGACGCTCTGAAGCAGGCGGATTTTGAAGTCGTCACGTTCGATATCAACCCGGACAACCTCGAAATCCTCGAAGACAGAAGCATCAACATTTTCTTCCCTGTTCTTCATGGACAGTTTGGTGAAGACGGTACGCTACAGCAAATAATCGAGGACAAACTGTGTCTTTATGCCGGTAGCGGCCCGAATAAAACCGGTCAGGCAGGGAAGCAGTGTTGGAGTCTGTATTGCTGCTTCGCGCGAAGACGCAATTGAAGCCGCACAGAAAACTTTAGCACAATTCGGCGATTGCATGATTGAGGAATTTATAAAAGGCAGGGAAATAACTGTCGGCATCCTTTGCGATAAGACGCTTCCAATCATAGAAATCAGAGCACAAAGCGGATTCTACAACTACCACGCAAAATACGTGGATGACCAAACTGAATATCTTTTCGATACAATTAACGATCCGAATGCTGTTGCATCAATTAACCGGGCGGCGATTAAGTGTTACGAAGCTCTTGGATGTCAGCATTTTGCGCGAGTAGATTTCATATTGAGTAATGAAAATATTCCTTATGCCCTGGAAGTCAACACGATTCCCGGCTTCACAAGTCACTCGCTTCTGCCGAACCGAGCCTGCTGAAGTTATTGAAAATATCATCCATCGCAGGCTTTGTTGTCGCGATAGGAATTCTTCTTATGTATGCAGATAAGAAGTATATTCGTCCCGCACAGTCAAAAGAAACAGGTCCGCTCGTTTTGAAGGATGTCCCCCAGTGGGTAAGCCAGGAACTGAAAGACAAAATCGTTGCCAAAGCGGGAGGGATAGCTTTTCCGCTCACTGAAAATTCAGCAAGGATTGTAGCGGAGAACTTGAAATCCGTCGCATGGCTGGACGAAACAAGCTTACACGTACAAACTACCGCCGATTCGATCCAGGTACGCGCACGTTACAGGAGACCCGTTGCAGTAATCAAGACTGACCTGACGGAATTCTATGTCGATGCCAATCAGGTCGCTCTCGATTACGTTCCGGTGCCGAAAGTCTTGTTAGTAAGAATCGAAAAACTTTCTCTTGAGCCTGAGACTCCACGCTATGGCGAGATATGGCATAATGATGCTCTTGCGGCGGCGCTGAAGATATTGGACAAGATAAATCAAATGGACAGGAATCTTAACGAAAGAAAGCCTCTGATTACAGAGATTGCGTCAATCGATATGAGCAACTATCACGGCAAAGAAAGCAGGAGCCGGCCCCATATCATTTTGTATTCCCAAGATCACACACCAATACACTGGGGCGCCGAGATGGGCGAGTGGCAAAAATACCTCGAATCAACAGACGAGCAGAAATTGGCCAAACTCTACAATTACTACGAACAGGAGGGAACACTAAATGGAGGAACTCAGGTGAAATTCATCAACCTTCGAGACGCGAAGGATAAAATCCCCCTGCCGCTCGACCAATACTAAACGAGCCGGGAAAAATATAAACTGTAAGAAAAATACTTCAGAAACGAATTTTTACAAATATTTTTTGTCACAAATCTATTTTTTTCTCGTCTATATATAAAAGCTCGTGCAAAATGACTTAATAAGAGTCTTTTATGTGCAAAGGAAACTTAAGATGACATATATATTCAAGAAATCGGTTATTTGTTGGGTAGCTGCAGCTGCATTTTTTGTATTTTCGGGCTGTTCGGCCATGAACAAACCAAAATCCCCGAACGCCAATGAAAGAGGGAACTATGTCAAGTCGCTCATAGCTCACTATCGCGGCCAAAGTGCGTTGAGTTTTAGCGATGAAAATCTGGATAAAGTGGTCTTCGAAGGTGACATTTCAGTGGGCGGGACAAATGTAAAATATCAAAGAGGACTTGCGAAACAGGCCCGATTCATCGCGGAGAAATTTGATAACGTTTTTGATTATGTAAAATCCGAGACAGGCATTGATTTCGCGGCAAATCCCCGGGTATATCTTATAAGGGTTCAGGAATATCCCGTGAATCTGGATATAGTTCTCAAGACAGAAGATCCGAATATTTTCCCTTTACTCATGTTCACGGAAATGGACAGGGATGATCCCAACTTGATAATTGCAGAGAATGAATTCTTTCCATATTGCCTGATGCACGAAATAACTGAAATGTCCCTTGTATATCCGGATGAAAAAGGAGTTGTCAAAACAGCGATTCGATCCCGTTTTCTAATATTCATCTTTTCTCTGGACAGTCACACAAGATGGTTTCGAGAAGGTTTTGCGAACTATGCAGGTTATATTGCTCTCGAGTACTTGCGCTCTAATCCGGATGAAAATACGCCTGATATGTGGGATACTGCTCTCATACATCAAACGCCTTTTTCTTCGTTAGAAACGATTGGAAGCAAACTATTCCGATGGGAACAAAAACCAAACCAGAAATTAGATGGTGATTATTACAGCGCCGCTTTAGGCCTGTTCTTATTGGTTGAGGACAAATTCGGCAGAGACGCCATTAGAGATATTGTGAGTGAATTTACCAATTACAAATCGCTGGATGGCTCCGACATCATAAAGATAATAAACACAAAACTCGACACTGACATCGTAAAGTTAATCGAAGACTTCAAATTCAACAAATTAGGCATTCACTATTACCCGCTGACACCGGCTCTCGCTCTCAATAGAGGCCTGGAACAGAAAAAGGGATTTTATGTCACTGCCATCGAGCCGAATTCAATCGCAGACAAAGCAGGCATCGACGCCAACGATGTAATTGTCGCGCTTAACGACCAGCCAATTACAACTCGTTTTGATTTTGAGATGGCACTTTTAGATGCAATTAAACAATCTAAAGCTAAAGCCAGGATATGGACACAAAACGAAGGCTATAAGGAAATTCAGCTCAACCTCGACCAACCGTTCGAAATACCCGGCAAGAAAATTGCCGCCAAATCCAAACAAGCTGAAATAGTAAAAAGCTACGGCGTCACTTTCG
>JARRRJ010000233.1:0-4488 GCA_037380865.1 Sedimentisphaerales bacterium | reverse complement strand
GAAATTACAGGAGCTTGAGGAAGTTAACGAGCAAAGAACGAAGCAAATAGAGCATCTGGAAAAAACTTATGGCGAAAAGAAGGAGCATCGCCAGACGCTCGAAAGCAGACTCACCGATTTGAAGATTGCGCTTGGTCAGATTGTTGAGCAGCGAAAGGCGTCTCAGCAGATCATAAGCAGTATGCAGAGACAGATGCAGGAGAATAATTCCGCCGCTCAGGCTGCCAGAAATGAAATACAAAATTGTACTCAGCAGCTGACTTCATCGCAAAGAGATATTCTCAATTGTGAAGCAGGCGTATCGAGCCTGTTCATCGAAAAAGAAAACAGCCAAAAGGCAAGCCGATTGCTGCAGGAACAAGTCGAGAAGCTTGTTTCCCAAAAGAACCAGGCTGAAGAAATCCTGCACACGAAGCGTTCAGAGAAAGAACGAATAGAGCAGCAGATAAACGAGCTTAAGATCGAGATAGGTCAATTGGAAGTCAGGAAGCAGGATCTCGTGGAAAGAGTTCGTGACCAGTTACAGCTTGATCTTGTCGAATCATATCAGAATTACACTCATACAGACGTTGACTGGGAACAGATAAAACAGGAAATAAATGATCTCAGAGGCAAGATAGAGCGTCTTGGCAATGTCAACGTCGATGCGATTGAAGAGCAGGAAAGCCTCGAAACCAGGCACGAGTTTCTCAGCAGCCAGGTTCAGGATTTGAATAGCAGCAGGGGACAATTACAGCAATTGATTAATCGCCTGAATGTAAAAAGCAGAGATAAATTCCAGCAAACCTTCGACGAGATAAGAACCAATTTCCAGGAGATATTCCGCAAGCTCTTTGGCGGTGGTAAAGCTGATATAATGCTTGAAGATTCCGAGGACATCCTCGAAGCTGGAATCGAGATAATCGCAAAACCTCCGGGAAAAGAAACGAGGAGTATATCGCTTCTCAGCGGCGGTGAGAAATCCATGACCGCTCTTGCACTGCTTTTCGCTGTATTCAAAAGCAAGCCTTCGCCGTTCTGTTTCCTCGACGAAGTGGACGCCGCACTGGACGAAGCCAATAATGAGCGATTCAACATGCTTTTGCAGGATTTTCAGAAGGATTCGCATTTTGTAGTCATTACCCATTCCAAACGCACGATGAGTATAGCGGGAGTTCTGTTCGGAATCACAATGCAGATACGCGGCGTAAGTAAAAAGATAAGCGTAAGATTCAGCGAATACGAAGAAGAGACCGCTGCGGTAGCATAATACTGACTTCCAGCCGGCGAGTGCATGGACAAGATGTCCATGCTACATGAAAACTACTTCTCTGCTGTCGAACACAGGTCCGTCCTGGCAGCACATTTTATATATTGTCTCGCTGGAATTCGGCACTCTGCATTCGACGGCGCAGCCCTGACAAAGGTTGATACCGCAGGCCATCCTGCGCTCCATGCTCACCTGGCAAGCGATGTTTCTTTCTTGAACGATTTGTGCAACCCTCGCGAGCATTTTCTCGGGTCCGCACGCGTAAATAACCATATCATTTGGATCTGATTCGCTTCGTTCGAGCCATTCAACAAAACAATCGGAGACAAGGCCCTTGTATCCGATTGAGCCGTCATCTGTCGCTAAGACAGATTCGATGCCGTGCCTGGCAAATTCGGGCAGTGAGAAACCAAGCTCAATAGAAACTTCGTCCAGTCTTCCATCAACGGGCAGGTCCATTTTCGTTCTTGCTCCCGCAAAAACTGTAACTTCCATATCCGGATAGTCTGTAGCAAGAATTTTTGCCAGATGCTGAAGCGGCGGCGTTCCCATTCCGCCCGCAATTAAGAAGGCATATTTCCTGCCTTCAGGCACGCTGAATCCATTACCTAAAGGACCCATTACGTTTATCGAAGCTCCAGGTGATAATGTGGTCAGCCGTAATGTCGCAGGCCCGAGGACACAATATAGTATATCAACAATGGTTTTGTCACCATGAACAGTGACATCTGTAAAGCTGAAAGGTCTTCTTAGGAGTATTTTGCGGCCCGAGACATCACGTAGGTCGTCCGGGATTTTCTCAGCGGGGGGCAAAGGAATTTCCGATACATCCAATTCTGCAAATTGCCCGGGCTTGCACGCGGCAAAAGCGCTTGCGCCATCCCCTGAAAACGTCAGCTTGAGTTTGTGAAAATGGTATCCGATCTGTCTGTTGGAAGTAACAAGAGCATCGAATAGTCCCATGGCTCGACCTTGATTTGACGAGCCTGTTTCCGGCGTTGGCATAGTTGCTTCTGTCACAATAATCCCTCGAAAACCTTAACTCCATCCACTACTTTGCAGACGTGCACAGCGTATTTGTCTGCGAAGTCAGGTCTGCTTCGCGGATAGGCTGTCTCAACTGCTTTTCTGAGTGCCTCGACGCTTTCAGGTTTTGCTAAAGCGCCTGATGCACCTTTGTCGCCTCCGCCTAACATTCTTTCTCCTAAAACCCCAGGAACAGTGCGTACAATATCGCACATAGTCTCGAGCTCGGGTCCCGATATTTTATAATCGTCGCGTAATCCTACTCCATCGGTTCGGAATATTCTTCCGACAGTCTGGATATCGCCGGATTTCCAGGC
Source organism: Sedimentisphaerales bacterium (assembly GCA_037380865.1). Classification (GTDB taxonomy): domain Bacteria; phylum Planctomycetota; class Phycisphaerae; order Sedimentisphaerales; family Anaerobacaceae; genus JAFGPS01. The sequence goes on along the minus strand of JARRRJ010000233.1, from coordinate 1,896 downwards.
TTCGAGCATTTCATAAAATCTCTGCTGCGCCCCGAAAATATATTTGAGCCTTTCGCACAGCCCCGCATGTTTTTCTTTGAATTTTGTCATTATTTCATCGTAGACTTTTTCATCCTTTATATCTGCGAGACACGAAATGTCGTACCCTTCTTTTTTGAGTATGTCGACAAGTTCCTCGCATTCGCTTCGCCTGATTTTATATGTGGATTTTTCCAGGCCGGGTCGTTCGGTTCCCGTATCCATGACCACGATGCGAAAATCTTCTGCTCTTTCTCCTAGCTTCACATAATCGACAGACCTTTTGGCGGGATTGTAATATGTTCCCATGCCTTCCTTCGCGAAAAGAATCATAATCTGATCGAGCTTGCCGCAGGGCGAGCCTATGTAATCGTTCTCCACAGCTTGAGCAAGATCTACAATATCCATCTTGTCACCCAACTCGATGCTATTTGCATCGAAAAGCGAGAGAATCAGGTTGAGGCTCAGCGACGCGGACCGACTCATTCCTCCACCCGGAATGTTTCCGAAGATAACTCCATCGATACCTTGCGTGAGCTTATGACCGGCTCGTCTGAGAATATACTCCACACCATAAGGGAATCTCGCCCATGTGTATGCCGCAGCTTCGGACTTTGGCTCAGGAGCATCACCGAGCTTGAATTCGACTATACCATCGTTAGGAAAATTCCCACTGAATAGTCTTAACTTATCCGTACCATTAGGTTTATAGGCCATCCAGATGAATCTGTCGGTTCCTACTCCGAAAAGTTCAGTCCCGTTGTAATCCCCATGCTCGACACCGAGGCAGAAACGCGATGATGTCCTTCTTATTTTACCGCCTGTGATATCAATTTTGTTTTCTTCAGCGAGCTGTTTAATTTTCTCTAATGCGGCTTGTCCTTCTTCTGTTAATTCCATTACAAGATTCCTTATTCAGATTATCAAAATGTCGGGTTACAAATATATACTCCCGTGGAAAAAACATCAACCTTTTATTCGCAGCGCAGCATGAGCATCCTGCCCACGATGGAAATCACAAATCTCTCATTGCAATCCAGTCGTAAGTGGGGATTGTATTTCCTGTTTTTAGTTTTATGCCTGTTCTATTTGCGGGCCAGCCGTTTTCCGTAGAAGTTGGCTTTGTAGATATTGAGACAATTCCAAGCTCTTCGAGCGTCTTTATCTCTGTCTTGTCGGATTTCCCATTTGAATTAGTATCGAACCATACCGAAATTCCGTCAAGCTCGCTGCCGCTCAAAGAGCCATCTCTGTTATCATCGAGACAATCGAGTGCATGGTATCCAACGTTAAAGAAAAGCCACCACGTCACAGAGCCGAACATTTGCCTACCGGAAGTAATTTCACCTTTTCCATCCTGATTCCAGACAAAAATACCAGTCGAAGGTTTCACCCATTGCCATAATTCCACCGCACCATCGCCATCGAGATCGAATTTCACCTGCAATTTAGGTTCAAGTAAATCGGCTGGTGAAATATTCTTGTTAAGTGAAAAAATTATCGGAGTAATTGCTCCCTTGGGGAGCTTATTGAGGTTCTCGATATGCTTTTGTACCTCACTTAATCTTTTCTTTTGCTCTTCGGAAGAGTTTTTACTTGCCTCTGTTAAACGTATATAAGCCTTTCCAGCTTCATATCCAGTCAGGCTCTGCAGACCGACGAGCGGTCTCCTCTCATTTTGCACATCCTTCTTAATTGAAAGTTCGTAGGCGGTGTAATAAGCTTCCGCGGCACGATTGAGCAGGATATTCCGGATTTCTACAGGAATAACGCGCAAATCAATTGTTCTGATATATTCTACATATTGTTCCAGCAAACTTGCAAATCCGAGATGATACAGACCGTTTTTCGGATCGAGTTCTATCGCTCTGTTAAAGT
>JARRRJ010000232.1:0-4491 GCA_037380865.1 Sedimentisphaerales bacterium | reverse complement strand
TTTTTTGAGTTGTTCGTAGAAGACCATCGCAGGACTGCCTGCGAAGCTGATTCCCATCCATGCCGCTTCGTCTATTTCGTCCTGGGTAAAGCCTTTTTCTTTGGCTTTCTCCAGGTGCATTTTCAGGCATGGCTCGCATCGAGTTGCAACTGAGAGCGCGATCGCCACCGCCTGTTTCGTATATGCATCGAGGCCGTGAGGGGAGCTTGCGGCACCGAGAAATTCAGTGAATTTGGACTTAATCCGGGAAATATCAGATTCATTATTATCGCTTGCCGAAGAAATTGCATCGGCGCAGCATGCAACTTCCGTTTGTAGTTCTTTATTTGTCTTTTCTTCTGTATCGATCACTTCTTCTTTTTCTTTTACCGTTACCACAGAAACTTCGGGAATATGTCTTGTTCCGTTATATTGTATATTTACTAATCCTGGACCTTTTTGTGTCACTTCTCCGATAATTGCTGCGTCTATTATACCCTCGATGTGAAGTGCTTTCAGAAAATTATCAGCGTCTTCTTTCGCGATTGCGATTAGAAGTCCGCCTGAAGTCTGGGCATCGTAGCTTATGTCAATCATTTCCTGCGGCAGTTTTTCAGAAGCTCTAACTCGATTTCCGCACGATTCCTTGTTTCGCTCGATTGCACCGGGTAATATCCCAGCTGAAGCGTATTCGAGGACGCCCGGGAACAGGGGGATTTCATCCCATATCACTTCTACATCTACTCCGCTTGCTAGTGCCATTTCTGCTAAATGCCCGCACAGGGAGAATCCGGTGACATCGGTACATGAGTGCGCGCCGAAATTTATCATAAGCTCTGCCGCTTTTTTGTTCAGCGTTGTCATCGATTTTTTTATCGCTTCGACGCTTTCGGGATTAGCTCTGCCAATCTGAGATGCGAATGCAACAATCCCGGTTCCAAGAGGCTTCGTAAGAACGAGCATGTCACCCGGTTTGGCATTTGCATTGGTGATTATCATGTTCTTATCTATTATGCCGGTGACAGCAAAACCGGCTTTGATTTCATTGTCGTTTATACTGTGACCTCCGATGATTGCGACACCAGCTTCGTTCATCTTTTCAATTCCGCCGGAGAGAATTTGGCTCATCGCTTCGTCGGGAATTTTGCGAACGGGAAAGCCGAGAATCGATACGGCTGTCACAGGTGTTCCGCCCATCGCATAAATATCACTTACGGAATTTGTAGCCGCTACCTGGCCGAACGTGAACGGGTCGTCAACTGAAGGTGTGAAAACATCAACAGTCTGCACAAGAGCCTGGCCGTTGCCCATATCATATACACCCGCATCGTCACCTGCCGGTACTCCGACAATTACTCTCGGATCATCAATCACAGGCAGGTTCTTTAACACCTGCTTTAGAAATGCCTGGTCGATTTTGGACGCGCAGCCTGCTTTTTCAACGAGTTTCGTTAGTTGTACAGGCCCGAGGGGTGAATCGAGTCTCTCGCCTGCGCATGTGCAGATGTTCTTTTCTTTGAACAAAACACACGGGCAAGGCTGCTTCGGATCACAAATGCAATGGCCGAGCTTTATCGAACGCTGCATAACTCGTTTTCGTCTTTCCATATTAATCATAGTAATTTCCCTGATAAAATTATTTCTTGTTTATTTGCTTTGCTGCAAGAATCGCCGCTCCTATCGCGCAGGTCATCTGCGGGTCGGGCAAGATAGTTACGTCGTGTCCGAGAGCAAATTGAAGCGCGTTGTTCATTTCCGGTACAAGTGCAACGCCTCCCGTGAAAATCACCGGCGGCATAACAGTACGACCTGCCATACCTGCGATTCGTGTAGCAATAGAAGCCTGTATTCCAGCCGCAATGTCTTCCTGTGATGTGCCGTAAGCGAGAAGACCTGTGATTTCCGTTTCTGCAAAAACGGCGCATGTATTGCTTATGTGCGTAGGCATTTTACTTTTTGCGGCCATCTCTCCGAAAGATTCAAGCTCGATATCGAGACGCCTGGCGATGATTTCGAGAAAACGTCCCGTTCCCGCGGCGCAGCGATCGTTCATGGCAAAATCACGCACTCTGCCTTCGTTATCGAGCCAAATCAGTTTGCTGTCCTGGCCGCCGATATCGATTATCGTCCTGACATGCGGCACGAGAAAATGCACGCCGGCACACTGGCACGTTATCTCTGTTATTGTCGTATCCGCGATATCGATTGCGTTTCTTCCGTAACCTGTAGCAACAATTGAAGCGATGTCTTTTCTTTCAAGGCCGCTTTGCCTGAGAGTATTTTCAAAAAGCTCAGACGCAAGCTCGTTTTGTTTTAATCCCTGGTCGGTTATATTTTTGGCAAGAACGCGTCTGCCTTCAGTCTCCATCAGGACAACCTTTATCGTTCTCGAACCTGAGTCTATTCCCGCGCAAATCATTTTATTCTATTTTTCTTAACTGACTGGTTTTTTAGATTTACTACAAATATTAAATTTATAACAATTTGTCATTCCCGCGCAGGCGGGAATCCATTTTTGCGATGTCCAAGTGGATACCCGCCTTCGCGGGTATGACAGTGCGATTCTGTATTTATTTTTTTCGGGTTCTTGATTTTACTGTTTCCATCAGAGCTTCTACTCTCAATTTGATTCTGGCGGAGTCCGAGGGAGAATAATCTGTTTCGATTCGCAGATAAGGCAAGCGCAGTTCTTCTTCAGCCAGTTTTTTTACAAAGTAAGATTCGACATCATAGGTCAGACATGCCTGCCAAATCAATTCGATAATACAATCAGGCCTGTAGTCTTTTGCCATATCACGAAGCGTTTGCATTCGCCTGTCATTCTTTGTCATTACAGAGCAGGGCAGATTCAGATACTTTCGAGCCAGAGCAATAATCGGATCATTCGCGTTCTCATCGACATCTTCCAGGACGGGCTTGAGTCCCGTGCAATTGTCCATTGTCACGACGAGTGCGCCGCTGGACTCGATAATATCGAGAACACGCTCTGCGCCGTGAACAAGAGGAACACCAGTCAAGAGAACGCGAACATGCGAATTGCTTCCTTGCTTCGATTCCATGTTTTCGAACATTTCTATCGCTTTGGAATATTGATGAAAGTCGGCGCTTATTCCTGAGATGCTGCTCTTGAAATCGAGCAACTGCCTGCCTGTAATTGACGGCGATTCAGATTTCATTAATTCTGCAAGCTCTCGTCTTAATTGCCTTTCGTGGTTCATCGTGCGAATCGCATGCCTGATTTTGGTATCGCTAATTTCAACGTCAAAAGACTTCTCCAACGTTGCTTTTAAAATTCTCAACTGACTGATCCAGTGTGTCATTGCATCCTCATCGTCAGGTTTTTGCGGCAGTTCGAGGACGTGGACGTTCCTGGTTTGCGCCAGGAGTTCGTACATTTTCTTTTTTCCATCACAGGTGGTTTCAACTACGATGAGGTCAGCCATTTCCATAAAAGGATTTGATTTTTTGACATTGTATCCATATGTCGATTTAATCAGGGGACAGAGATTTACCGGCAGGTGCTCTTCGGCGGGCGGGATCGTTTCAGCCGAACCGCCGCAAAGGCATACAGGCACTCCGTCTGCCGCCATGATCAATTCTCTTGGAGTATACTCACAGGTAATACCAACAATATGCCTGCCTTTGGCTTTGGCGTCCGTTGCATATTCGTAGCAATTCTGTATCATATTGCCAAACCATGTAACAGGACAATTGGCCTGTCCATTTTTGTTGCTTTCGCAGCAATTTGACATTTTCTTACTCCTTAATATTTAACAGAGTTTTTTCCAATAAAAAAGGCGGGCAAGAGAATTTATCTCAATACCCGCCGGTATTCGTGGCTGTATGTTTCTTTCAAAGCAAGTGCCAGGTTTCCTCCATAGTAGTCTCAAACGGCGCGAGGTCCAAGCTAATCAGTACCTTGTACTTGCCTTTGAAATCCTTTGGCACTCGCCACGAGTACCGGCATACGCCGCCTCAACCATAAGAAAAACTGCCTGAGGCAAGAATTTTATCATTTTCGTCCATAATTATTACCTTTGGAGCCGGGCTTATTCGCGGAATCACGTACTTTTCCCCAGCCTTTCCAAAAATTGAAAAATCGATTAAGACCCTGTCTGCGCTTTTCCTGACATTGGGTCTGATAATGAAAGGAGGGCCAAGTTCTACAACAGTTTTCAAGTCATCGGCCACCTTTATTTTTGATAAGTCACCCCATGGGCCGTAACTCATGAGTCTTTTGTTGTTATTGTTATTTGATATAGTTAAAGACAAAGGCCTTAGTATTCGCATATTAACTTCAACCGGTTCGACACCTGAAACAACATTCACTCTGCCAAACAGGCCGCTGCGAAGTTTCAATTCGGCTGCAGCATCGCCGGCATCGAGCTCGATGTAGCCATGATCCAGCGAGTTAGAGAGTGAATAGAGATAAAGTGCGCCGCCGCATGCTGCGACTAAAGCCAGAGAAATCGGAATACCTTTTCTCTTCATTTCTCGAGTCTCTTCTATAAA
>JARRRJ010000231.1:0-4887 GCA_037380865.1 Sedimentisphaerales bacterium | reverse complement strand
GGAAGACATTGATCAGCTCGAAGCGGTCAAGACCACCGCACAAGGCGAAAAAGCTGAAAAAACAGTTAAAGCGATTGATGACCTGATTGCAAAGCGTCAGCAGGCTCTTCAGGACACGATGGATAAGCTCGGAATCAGAGGCGGCGGTCGTGGCGGTCGTGGCGGTCGTGGCGGTGCTGGCGGCGGCGGATTCGGTGGATTCGGCGGCGGTGCCGGTGGTGGATTCGGTGGCGGCCGAGGCGGAGCAGGTGGTAACTAATGTCCATTGATCCATTGCAGTCTGTAAATACGTTGCAGACTAATAGCGATTGCAGGCGTTTGTGAAAAAATAGTACTCTGTAAGATAAATGCTGCAAAGTTGTCATCATAGTGTCAGGTTTGCTTACAAAGAGGATGCCGGGCGTTGCAAGTAACTTTGCTTGCTTTGCTTAATTATCTTGCAGAGTGCTATTAATTTTGGAGTTGAAAACTTTCAGGAATAGACGGGTACAGTTTGATTTTAAACATCGTCGAAATTACTAATTGTCATAGTGGTAATTAGTTTTGAAATTTTATTAACTTGTTTTTGGAGGTCAATATCATGAAGAGTTTCTTATTTGCATCAGTAGCCGTTCTTGCGGTTCTGGCTATTACGCTGGGCATTTACGCGCAGCCTGCCGGTGGCGGCGGCGGTAGAGGCGGATTCGGCGGCGGTGGCGGTGGATTCGGCGGCGGTGGCGGGTTCGGTGGCGCCGGCGGTTTTGGCGGCAGAGGCATGAGAGGTCCTGTACAACGCCCCGACAAAGCCCAAAGACTTGCGGATGTCAAGACACTTGAGACGCAGGTCGCTGCACTTAAAGCAGCCATCGAGAAGGCTCCTGCAACCGATCCCAACCTTGCCACTCTCTCAGGCGACGCTTACACGAAGTTCATGGATGTCTATACCCCTGAGCTGGCCGCTGTAAGTGAAATCCAGCAGACATTGTCTAACATGGAAGGCAGTCGTGGAATGCGCGGCGGCCGCGGCGGTATCTCCGTCGAACAACTCGCAGAAGTGCGTACGTTAGCCAATGAAGCAAAGGCCACCAAAGTAGTTGCGCGTCTTGATGAGTTGATCAAGGAAGCTCAAACCGCAGCAACCAGGCGCGGCGGCCGAGGTGGTGCTGGTGGTTTTGGCGGCGGCGGCCGAGGTGGTGCCGGTGGTTTTGGCGGCGGCGGCAGAGGTGCCGGTGGCGGCGGCGCATAAGAAAAGTCCGGAAGACATTTGTTGATGTAGTAGAAGTTGTCATTTGTTCAATTCGCCGGTATAATTCGGAAAGTTGCAAAATTCGACAATAGGTCAGGCTCTTCTTCATAATGTATCGTTAGTGATATATCATGAGGAAGAGCCTTTTTTATATGATTACACTTGTGGAATATTATTTTCGGGCGATGCAATGTAGCAAGTGCGCAAAATAACAGGGATTTTAGTATGAAGTGTTCACTTCGAACTAAAATCCCTATATCGCAGTGTCAGGCAGCAGTTGTCAAGAAGTCAGACAACATCTCTCGACCAGACTATTGCTGTATTTTTTCTCTTACTTATTTCTTGTGACCGGCTTCGATTTCAGACCATGTCTTTGAGATTCTTCAAAGGACGAATCTTCACAACATTCCTTGCGGGTTTGGCTTTGAACATGGTCTCCTCACCTGTAAAGGGATTTATGCCTTTACGGGCTTTTGTAGCGGGTTTTCGTACCACGATAATCTTCATTAGGCCGGGAACCGTATAAGCGCCGGGACCACTGCGCCCAAGGTTCTTTTTGATTTGTGCCGCCATAGTGTCGAATACGGAGCTTACCTGCTTTTTTGTCAGGTCCGTCGAATCGGCTATGCCGGAAATTACTTCACTCTTAGTCATCACCTTTGCGGGTGCTTTTGCTGCTTTCTTTGCCATAACTTACAATCTCCTTAATTTGAAAAAGTGAACGAAAATACATTCATTAATACGGATCCATCAAATTTACTATTTAAAGTTTGAGTATCTATATGCCTTTTTTATCGGGTTGTCAAGCGAAAATAGCGTAAAATTCTTTCTTCATAGAATTTAAATAGAAAATATGAAGTCCCGAAACCGTGACTGAATCACGTCCTTGCTTTATAAGCATCTGGGAGTGACTGAATAATCTTGTGAAGAAACTATGGTTTTAAGCCTGGAGTTTGAGGATAGGAACTTGACAGAATTAGAAAACTTCCCGACTGCGCATAGAAATCAGGATAAAGTCATACACACTTGCCCCCGCTCCAATATTAGACGTTCAGCTAAACAGTTTGGCCGCGATTGTGATTCTTGTCGAAATCCAAAAGTCCCTGTCCTTGTTGAAGGAACTTTCGATTTTAATCAGATTGGTGTTACATTTGTTGCACACGGGCCTTTCTTGCCCTGGCCGACCTCGAACTGAACTTTCTGGTTTTCGTTCAGTTTTGCATAACCTTCCGAGTTAATTTCAGAATAATGGACAAACAAATCTTCTCCGCCGTCGTCCGGAGCGATGAAACCATATCCCTTACTCGCATTGAACCATTTTACTGTACCAGTACCCACTTTTGTCTCTCCTCGACCCCTTCAGGGGCCACAAAAACTACGTCTCTCATTTCCAAATCTTCTGCGAGCGCGTCCTCAAGAGACGAATAAACGCACTCTATAACTCTACAATATATCATAGATTAGCCCTGTAACACAATAAAAATATGTAAAATTATGGAGGAAATTTGTTTGAAGAGTCTCGACTAAAAATGTAAAAAATAGCGTTTCAGCGTGTAAGAGTGCCGCCTGTTAAGATTGAGGTTGATAAATGAGTGATTCATATTTGCAGATTAAGGGGAAAAATACCACAATAAAGGTGGAGATTATCGCGGGAGTCACGACTTTTCTAACGATGGCGTACATCATCTTCGTCAACCCGTCCATTTTGAGTCTTCAGGGCATAGATGTGCCGGGAGTGGAAAAGATGAATAAGGAAGCTCTGATAGCGGCAACGTGCCTGGTGAGCGGGATTTCCTCGATAATCGTCGGAGTATTTGCCAACGCGCCTATTGCGATGGCACCGGGCATGGGACTGAACGCGTTTTTCGCTTCACTCCTGATTTCCAAGAAGATGGATTGGCAGACAGCTCTCGGAGCAGTATTCATCTCAGGGCTGATATTCCTGATTCTGACACTGCTTGGCCTGAGAAAGAGGCTCGTTGAAGCGATACCAGCGTCACTCGTTTCTGGAATAGCAGTAGGCATCGGGCTCTTTATTACATTTATAGGTCTGGTGAAACTGGGCATAGTTGTCGGCGATCCGATCACTTACGTCAAAGCCGGGCCCATAACGGGAAAAGTGCTGATAGGCCTGCTTGGTCTGCTTGTAATGATTACGTTCGAGATGAAGAAAGTCAAGGGAGGCTTAGTCATCGGTATTCTTGTTTCGACTATTCTCGCGCTCGTTTTCGGATTAACAGAAAAGCCTGAAAGCCTGATTTCTTTCGATATCAATCTCGAGAAAGTAGCTCTCCATCTTGATATAATAAGCGCGCTGAAATGGGGATTTTTCGGAAGCATATTTACGTTAATGTTTATCGACATGTTCGACAGTCTGGGGACTTTGGTCGCGTGCGCCTACCAGGCGGAAATGGTAGATGAAAATAAAAGAATCAGGGGACTCGACAGGCTGCTCAGTATAGACGCCATCGCGACAATGATAGGCGCTTTGCTTGGCACATCGACTACTACAGCATATATGGAATCCGCGGCCGGCATCGAGCAGGGAGGTCGAACAGGTCTCACTGCATTAGTCACAGGCGTCCTGTTCCTGCTGGCCGTACTGTTTGTACCAATTGTCGGAATTGTTCCCGATTATGCGACGGCGCCAGCGCTGATTATGGTAGGATTGTTCATGATGAGGGAGCTTAAAAATATAGACTTCCGCAACCTCGAAGAAGCGTTCCCTGCGTTTATTATTATGGTGATGATCGCGCTGAGCTACAGTATAAGCACGGGACTTGCGTTCGGATTTATTTCTTTCGTTATCATTAAGCTTGTTCTGTTGAAGTACCGCCAAATAAAGCCGGCAATGTGGGTCATTGCAATACTTTCATTATTGTTTCTGACGATTGACCATCTCCCTGCTCTTGTCGAACATATGAAAACTCTGTAAGAAGCTCATTTCCTCCAAGCAAAAGAATAGCATCAAAATCCTTGCTGGTTTATTTTTTAATGAATTTGGTTCAAATCCGAAAAAAATTGGAAAATTTAAAAAAATTTCTCAAAAATCAATCCACATTTTCGCCCTGACACTACCCTTATTAATATAGAGCAGTACTTCTCTTACATAAGAAAAAGGATTCATCCCGTTAGAAAGAACTACCAGTATCAGTCATGAAATCCTTATGGGAGATGATATTCAAGCAAAACGGAAACTCAAAAGATATACTTTTATCACAGGATTCACATTAATCGAGATTTTAGTGGTTATCGCCATTATTGTGCTTCTAATTGCAATACTTTTACCATCACTGCAAAAAGCAAGAAACCAGGCTAGAGCAGTTGTCTGCCAGCATAATCTTAAGCAGTGGGGAACTATATTTGCTATGTACGTGGGAGATAATAACGGTAAATTTATCGGTCATGGCGGGGATGCGTTGTGGTTGATACGGAGTTCTCAGATCGAGGAAGGCGACCCAAATATTTCGCCAATGAGTACTTACGTCAATACAAAAGGTATTGGCTGCTGTCCCTCGGCTACAAAACCTTCTGACGGTCCAACTGAAACCTTTTATGTCGATTCAGCGGATTTAGCCTCTACCCATTACAGGCTTGAGGTTATTACCGGCTCTACCTTCAGGGCATGGCAGATAACCAGCCCAAAGCCCGTTTTTCACGGA
>JARRRJ010000230.1:0-9180 GCA_037380865.1 Sedimentisphaerales bacterium | reverse complement strand
TCAGGTTGTATCAAATTTTTTTCGAAGTGTTAAATTGGGCCGTTAGCTCTTGAAGCATCGAAAATTACTTTAGTGATTTGTCGCTTGTGAGAGGAGGACGTATTCTCTGATTTGATTCCAAATAAATTCACATTTTATATAGGTGTGGGCCCATGCAGGATCATTTCTTACAGGCTCCAGAAGCCTATATTCCATAAGGACAAAAGCATGATTTGCCTGCCGCAATACATTGTTCAGCTCTTCTACCCTGTCGATTTCAGGAACCAGGTGATTTTTTGCAAACGGAATCGTGCCACGAATATCGTCTCTCGGCTTGTACAGATACAGCGGCGTATCTCCTATAACATTCCAGACTTTAACAATATCAAATATCAAAATTTTTAAAGCCCAAAATATTAATGTAAACCTATTTCCTAAATCAAGTTACAACTCTGTGATTTAGCGTATAAAAAACAAAAAATTTACGGATAGTAGTATAGACAACAGGAAATACAATGTGGTTCGCTTCTGCCAATAGAATATTCGAAAAAATTTCATGCGTAAGTTCTTGTGAAAAAAGAACTTACAAGAGAGAGAGTGTCAATTACCCTTGACAAAGATTTATCGGATGTGTACTGTAGATTTATATAGCTTGAAAAAAGAATGCGGCGTTTTACATTCTAAAGAAACCTGGGGTAATTCTTTTTTCCCTGCGAGAGTTTCCGGAAAGTTTCTTTTAATCTGGAACGTCAGCTTAAAATAGCTGATTCGAAAAAGTGAGGTGTAAGGTTATGTGCAGGCGAGAAAAAAATTTCAAAACTGGTTCAATTCTGTAATATATCTATAATTTTACTTGCCTTCGGTAATTCTGCACTGGCGAACAAAATAATTTATGTCGATGACGACGCAGCCGGAGCTAATGATAGTCCAAGCTGGCAAAATACATATGTCTATTTTCAGGATATGCTTTTCGATGCAGAGGCTGTTGAGAAACTATTCGTTTAGAATGAGACATTTTATGAAGGGAGATAAAAAATGCGCTGTTCAAAATGCAAAACAGAAAATCCTGAAAATGCTCAATTCTGCACAGGATGTGCCGTTATCTTAACGCCAAGTACACAAAGAACCTCAAAACCGATCAAAATTGAAACCAGCCTGATGGCCATTATCGCACTAGTGCTTGGTGTTCTTAGCTTTGTTTTTGCCATCTTCACAGGTTTACCGGCCTTAGTTCTCGGAATTATTTCGTTGGTGAATATTGAAAAGTCCGGAGGCAAATTAACAGGAAAAGGATTCGCTATGGCGGGTATTATCACTCCGATCTTCTCATTTGCCTTAATACTGTTTATAGTATTTCCCAAAGTCAGGTATTTAGCTTATCGACAGGTCTGTGGAAATAATCTTGCAGCGATAGGCAAAGCAATGCTCAACTATGCCAACGACAATAATAATGTCTTTCCTAGAGCTGGTACAGCAAGCGGGCTGTGGAATCCCAAGGCTGTCGTCTGGAATGCTCCAACACGACAGCAGGCCTATAAACATGGCGATGCCTCAATTACTTCTTCTTTATATCTACTGGCTAAATATTATCAAATTGCACCAAGTAAGTTTATATGTATGGGGGATTTAGGTATAACTGAGTTTAAGCCTGCCACCTATGATGATGGGAATAACGATGTCACACAATTCTGGGATTTCGGCCCCAACGGAAGAGATCATTGCAGCTATTCATATCAACAGCCATACTATAAGTATAATGTTCTAACAATATCGAATGACCCTCATATGACGATAGCGGCAGATCCAAATCCATGGCTTGATAAAAATGCCCAGGATAAAAGGGACTTCAAAGCTTTCCAAATTACCGGAGGAAAAGAATTTACTAAGCTTGGCAATGCAATAACCCACCAAGATAAAGGACAAAACGTCTTGTATCTTGATGGTCATGTTAATTTTGAAAGTGTGTCTTTCTGTGGAATTAATGATAATAATATTTATACTCAGGCAAATAGTCTCGATATAAAGAAAGGCACAAGACCAATTAGAGGCGGGGCAATACCAGTATCCATGTCAGATAACCTGCTTGTTATAGATTATGGACTACCACCTAGGCGAGGTAGAGGAATGCCGTGAAATAGTACTTGAGAGCGAAGATACCATTAGCGTTGGTGAGTCTCATTTATTTCCAGCTCAGTCCGGATTATGAATCATGTACAGGACCTCCAAAGCGGAATATCTCATAAAATCCAAAATGGTTCAGTCACAATAAAAAATGTTACACTTAGAGAAATACCTTATGTTGGTAGAGTTTATAATATATAGACTATTACAAACAGGGTACGCTTGGCAAAGATGTGATTATTGTGCGTAACTATTGATAAGGCATGGTTAACGTAAGGCGACTGCAAAGTTGATGAGATAGATTTGGATATCCTCATGCTTCACTGGCTTGAGGAGCATTAAAAGTAATTTTAATTAGGAGAGAACTACGAATCAGTCGAAGTCAAAACTACAATCGCAATATCATCTAACATATAGCATTAACATAGAGTCTGTTTCCTGATTTTCTTCTCTTGTCTCAATAGAGACTATTATTCAACCCGGCTTCGGGGCTACGGATTTCGTCGCTGATAAACTTTTTTCACCGAAACATTAGGCTAATTGCCTATTATCATTAACAAAAGTTTTGGTATAATTATTCGCAAAGAAAATGCTTAAAGTGAACTGAAGTGAGCTAAAGTTTGAAACAGAAGAATTCAAATATAATTTTAGTCACTTTCAACTTTAGACACTTATAACTTTTGTTTTGGTTTAGATTATGGATTTGAATGAAGAGATTATTGCATGGAGGACTATTATGAAGACTGTTTTTAAGGTTTTGTTAATACTTGCTCTTACAAGCTGCCAGCCTTACGATACTAACGCGAGCTCGTCAGTTGGTACGCCTGGCGCAGGCACAGTTGTGGGTACGCCGCCTCCGATTCCGGCACAGGAACAGCCTGAGGTTTTGAACGAAGGCCCGATGCACGAGGCGTTTGCGCAGCCTGTGGATTTGAATGCTCAGCCTGGGATAATTGCACCGAACGAGCCTCCACCTGTTATAATTGAAAACCCGTCAGCGGAAAGGCCCAAAGGCACGGGTTACGTCTGGATTCCCGGCTACTGGGGCTGGAGTCCCGAGAGCAGGGAATATATCTGGGTTAGCGGCTGCTGGCGTATTCCTCCGGCGAATATGTCCTGGGTACCCGGCTACTGGAACAAAGTCGATGGCGGCTGGCAGTGGATCGCAGGCTTCTGGATTCCCACGGCGCAGGCGTCGCAGATAAAGTATCTTCCCGAGCCTCCTGAGTTGACGGATACGGAGCCGCCGACGACTGTGACTGTGGGCCACTTTCTTTTTGAACGAACCGGATAGCCCGTTTATATTGATATGCTTTATCGACACGAGGAATTTTGTACGCACCTGTATATTTCCCGAGACGCTATTACAGGATGTCGGGATATAGCTACTCCCTAAGCGTGATTGTTGACCTGGGCAACCTGGAGTTCAGCCTGTTCAGTTATCCGCGGTACTGTCACTATTTCTTCGGCGATTATTACAGCAGTACGTATTTGAGTCTTGGTATTTACCCGTGGTTCGAGTTCCAGACGCGTCATACATGGTACGATCCGCTTTACGAGTATGATCGCTGGCATTACAGGCAAACGATTCCCCATTGGGGCGAGCATATCAGGCAGGAATACGACTTGAGACGAAATGATGTAAGTCTTCGTCCGCCGAGAACTTACCGGGAGCTTCAGAACAGGCTCTCAAGAGCGCCTGTTGCCCAGCGAAACCAATTTCGAATGGTCGAGCCGCTTCACGACCATATTGCGAATAACAGGACGCCGCTCCAGTTCTCGCGCATGAATAATCGCGAGCTTCGAAGCGTCAGAAACCAATCTAACGAAGTAAACAACTTCCGTCACGAGCGCAGCCGCATCGAAAACAGGCAAACTGTTCCTCAAAGAACTCAGCCGTCCACACAACCGAGGATTCCCCAACAGAGAATGCCCGAACAGAGAGTTCCCGAACGCAGGCCCGGTATTTCGGGCGTCCCGGAACAGAGAGTTCCCGAACGCAGGCCCGGCATCTCGGGCGTCCCGGAACAAAGGGTCCCCGAGCGAAGACCCGGCATTACGCCTGCTCCGTCAGGTCGCTCGCAGGCCGGCAGATCCGGCATAGAGCGCCGAAGTGCTCCCGAGAGAATGACCTTCCCGAGGTCACCTGTCACAGCAAGAAGACCGGGAGGCTTGGGAGCCTTGTTCGGAGGCGGCGGCAACAGGTCACCTTCACGACCACAGAGTGAGAGCAGATTTGAGCGAAGTGCGGGCCAGGCAGGGCGTTCTCAAAGTGAAGCCGGCGGAGGCGGGAGAGGCCGCAGGTAAATACTGAAAAACGTGTTCGACAGTTTGAATTGAGATTTGTTTTCCGGCAGCCGGCATTATTCATGCCGGCTGCTTTCAAACACCCCTACTTTTTTATCCGTCCCTGCTTTTGCCTTTAATTCCTTCTTAGCTTTCTCTTTTCGTAATCCCCTAAACCAGTTAACTAACCGCTTTAGCATTTCATAACTGCTTTTGTAACATACAAATAGAAAAACCGTAAATAGGGGAAACCCTTAATATAGATAAGGCAAATACCTAAGCAAATGGAAAAATAGCGTGATTGAAAATTCTCTTTCCGGCGCGGTATAATTCGAGAATCGTTCAGTCTGTCCCCTGTTTTGCAGAACCAAAAATTACCTGATGATTAGCGGGTTTGTCGGCACCAAGCTCAAGATCAAGGGCCTGGTCAGGATAATCTCCACTGGATATTCTCAAGTGCCACTGTCCCGGAGGCAGGCCATCGAATTTATATATTCCGTCTGAATTTTCTTCTCTGGAATAGAATACGGTGTTGTAGAAATATCCGCTTCCGGCAGGCATTTTTGTTTCAAAAAACACATTAAGTGAATCCACAGGCTCGCCGGCTTCATCTTTTACGTCGAGCTCAAGCGAGCAGACAGATTTCGACAAATCCAGAACAATACCAGATTGCTCCTGTCCCTCTTTATTAGTTAGAATCAGGGCGCCGCATAAGCCTCCGTATTCCCGACGTGATGTTCCTCCCTGAGGCACCTGGTTGAGCTTTGTATATGACAAAATCATCGGGTCGGTGGAAAGTCCATTCACATCAAACTTTCCCTGAGAATCTGTCGTGATAGTCTTTCTCGGATCAGGTGTGGAGTAAATATAGTTCGCAAATAGTTGTAATTCGGCATTAGCAAGAGGCCTTCCATCGACGCCGATGACTGTGCCGCTGATTCTACCGGGCCGCTGTATTATTATTACGTTATCCACCTTCGTATAACGGTCAATATAGCGGAACCTGCCGTCGTCGAGACAATACACCATCAGTCTTTCTCTTGTTAGAAAACCATCAGAGGTGACATTCAGTTCATACGACCTTTCACTTGGATCAAGCACGACAGAAAATTGACCGTGAGTGTCTGCAGCAATCTGCGCCACTTCAACTCTGCGCTGATTCTTGAAGCCGCGCTCATCCTGATAATCTTCCTTTTTGGTGAATATCAACTTCGCATCTGCAACGGGATTTCCGAAGGTATCTACAACTTTACCACTAAAGGCCGGCTCGACGGGTTCGGTATCCTGGTTATCTTCATACCAATCCAGAACTTCATCTATGAGATTTTTAAATGCTGCAAGATTTCTCAGTTTAACCTCTAACGAAAGGTCTATTTCACCAGTGCCGATATTTCCAATATTCATATCATACCATACATTCAAAACTCGTATGATGTATATTACATTCCATACAGGTTTAGTATTATCTAAGATCCATTTTCGGGATGTCGTTTCTTTTTGTAACAGGCGCAGATAATTTATATAAATTCCTGCAGCTTCTTTTTTGTTGAACTTTTGAGCAATTTTCTTTCTGACGGAATCCCACGCTCCGGAATCCAGTCTTGCCAATTCAGGTGTAAAGATTTGTTTTAATGAGTCTTTTAGTTTTGCATTTAAACTCTCATCAGATTTATTGGAAAGGAAAAGGAGTAATTTGACTTTTATATTTTCAGGAACCTGGTCGTAAACACTGCCGTTCTTTGCCGCACGGGGATACCATGCATTTATTGCTCTCCACCAAATCCATGGCTTGTCATCCTGGGCCAGGTCCCGGAGAGCATCGGTAGTTTCCTGAGATTTTGTCCGGTCGAGAAGATAAAAGGCCTGCTGCAATACTGTATTATCGTCAGCATCGAGAATGAGCTGTTTTATTTTCAGCACCTGTTCCGAAGTGAGTGTTTTCGGTCTATAATCAAGCATCACACTTATTATTTCACGATGTTCTTCTCGCCACATTCGTTCCGTTTCAGGGGTGAGGTAATTATCCGGAATTTTCCTGTTGAGTCTTTCAATTGCCAAATCAAAGAATTCAGGCCATTTCCCCATTAAACCAAGCTCAATTCCGTATTGTTTGATATTGCTGTTCTGTATCCATTTAAGTGCCGTTTGATGAATCCTGTCCTGTGCCGCCAGGTCCAGTTGGGAGATTTGCACTTTCGGATTACTTTTTACTGCAATCATATCCTGACTGGGTGAGCCGGAATTATATAGATTGAACCTGATCGTTTGTAAGGCCTTAAGGATATGCGTTCGGGACTGAAGGATATCTATCGCTTCGATTGCCTCCTGCGGATTCTTGAAGTCATATTGTCTTAATTGTTCGCCGGTCAATCCGGACAAATTGAGCCTTTGTGCCATTGCATCGAGGCATTCAGGATATTCAGGAGGAGGCAAGTTATTATATCGAACTTTAATATTCTTAAAGGTGATCTCATAAGGTTGCTCGCCAAACGTCACTGCCGCGATCTCATCAGGCGACAAGGGGATATTATCATACCTGTAGTCTATTCCACCGCTTCCCCCATGTCCGTTCATCGCACCGGGAATATACCTCTTACCTTTTTTATCATACAGAAAAACTGGCTGGATACTTTCCAGATACTCACTGCTCTTAAAGTGTATTTGTATGCCTGTGTTGTGTGTGTCGGTTTCCCGAAAAGTTATTTCAGAATTCTCATTTTCCTGAGCTTTAACAGCTCTGTCCATAACAAAAGGCCCGATAAAAGTACGTGTCGCTTTTAATCTGGGACCGTAGAAGTAACGCAGCGTGAAATCAATATAATCAATCTGTTTGCTAATATTCAGAAAAGGTATTAAATTTCTACGGTATGAGCGATTGAACGTTACAGAATAAGTCAAAGAATTTGGCTCACTTATTGCGCTATAATTTCGACGAAAACCAGCACTTAGAGAACGATTATTTTCAGAAACACTTATCTTTTGAAAAGTAGCGAAAATCAACTGGTCCTTTACTTCGGGCACTTCGAAAATGAAGTCCCTGCACTGGCTCTGTGGACTCCATGAATCGGTGTAGACGACAGGAAATTCAGGGAACTCGCCAATCTTCCCGCCGTTGGCGTCAAATAGCTCGTCGCCGCTGTCCGGGCGAACTCCCACCAGTTTTATGTCGAGCGGGCTGTTGTTTATTACTGACATTTTGGGATGAGTCATTCGTGACGTAGACAGTAAAATTGCGGCTAAGATAACCATAGCCAAAAGGCAGAGTAGCGCGAGTCTTACTATTTTGGGCATTCTATTGCGCCCGTAATCGTTTGTCAGGCCTGAGGAGTCATCGTCGCGAAATCCGCGGCCTTTCGCTCTCAGCGCTTCGAATATTCTATGCATAAGAGATGCCTCGTAAATACTTCCTCAAGCTCATGTTTTTTCTATTGACAAAACTGGGATTATGGAATATAATACATGATAGGTTAGACAGGTTCTGTAAGATTTATATATATATTTTTTTATGTTTCCGTTGTAATTATCATATTTTTTCGGTCTCAATATCATATCCCAAACCTGCCTGACAAAGTAAGGTTCTCATGTAATTAAACAAAAGTTTTTTTAGTCGAGGGTCACTTTGCGCAGAAAATTTGTGCTGTTATGGGAAAAAGATATCGGCAGGTCTAAACATTTTTCATAATTCAAGTTGCTATTATATTTCATTTTCGGTTTTTGTTTCATATCAAAAGCCTGCCTCCTGAATTTCCACTCTCTCTAACGCAAGGATTGCACGGCCTTTCCGGTCCGTCCATTCTCCTGCGCAAATCTTTTCGGCTGAAAATCTGTGCCTGTGTGAGCAGGTCTATGTGTGCATGGATTGTCTGTTCTCAGTAGCTTTGAATAGTGGAGTAGAATCCCACACTACGAAGGATGAAGAGATACATGTCACAGATGCGCGGACTGAAGCCTGCGCTGCGCCGGCGCATGGAATTGGTTGGAACCAGCCGCTTTCGAGCGAAAAAAGGTAATATGGAGATTCGCAAAGAAAACGGTTTTTGTTGCTATACATATGTTTTATGCAGGATTTGGCTTAATGCAGTCAGAATTGTAATTGTAGTTTTATCGAAGCTGAAAAAATGTGCCTGAAAGCGGCTGGTGTGCGAATCTCCGAAAGTTGAAAGGAGAATTAAAATGAGACGCAAAGGTTTCACACTGGTCGAGCTTTTGGTCGTTATCGCGATCATAGCTCTGTTGATGGGCATCCTTATGCCCGCGCTTTCCAAGGTAAGGCAGCTCGCCTTTCGCCTGGTTTGCGGAACAAATCTTTCAGGTATAGGAAAGGCAATGCTTCTTTACGCCAATGATCACAGCGACGACTTTCCGAGAGCAGGCAGCAGAACGAGCACTTGGAGCAACACATGTGTAACTTACAATGCTACAACTCGCGGGGCAGCTTATGGATTGAATGCCGATGGCTCGGGCGGGAAAGCTACCATAACATCCTCTCTCTATCTGCTGATTAAGTACACTGAAGTCACGCCCAAGTCCTTTATTTGCAAAGGTGATACAAACGTTAAGGAATTCGAGCCGGGAAACAATTTGGATATGACACTTCTGTGGGATTTCGGCCAGGTAGGTACTGACCATTGCAGCTATTCCTATCATCTTCCTTACTGCCAGTATCCCCTGACGACATCGAGCGATCCGGGTCTTGCAGTCGCCGCGGATCCTAATCCGTGGACCGATACGACGAGGGATTGGGCCGCTTTTGATCCTACCCAAGGTAAAGATATCGCAAAACTCGGAATTGCG